>JBCCFC010000046.1:0-21605 GCA_039029935.1 Chloroflexota bacterium | reverse complement strand
CGGGAACCCTTTGGGTGCCGAGGTCCTTTATTATGCAACAACTCTAATGGCAGTGAATCGTTAACTGTCAACTTTCAACTTTCAACTTTCAACTTTCAACTTTCAGCTTTCAACTATCCACTATCGCGCCACCGCTCAATGACCTGAAAATGCCGCAACATCTTCGTCAATCCCGCCTCATCGGTAAACAGCATCCCTTTCTCCTGCATAAACGTTCTTGCTGGCTCCGTAAAGCCACCACGTGCATGAAACCAGCAGATAACTTCGTCATGCCCCTTATCATCGGCCAAGTGCTGTGCGGCTTCCCAGAAATGGACAACGACGGGTTTACTCACCGGGGCCTGCCAGTTCTTCACTTCAACGACCCAAGGCAGGGCATCGGGGCTGGTGGGCAGTGCATAGATGTCAATTTGGAATGATTTGGGTGCGCCTTCGGGTTTGATGGTTGTATCAAAGAGACGGAAGATACGACTTAATTTGAGTTTGCCCGGTCGGTTGAAATGGTCAGCCCCTTCAATCTCTTGGTCTTTGAAGTGATGCGCCATAAACTTTTTGATAAATACCTCAGCGACATGCCCTACCCAATAACTGAGTTCACCTTGCAGTTTCTCTAGCATTTCTTGTTGGGCAATGATGGTCTGTTCAGCCAATGATGCCTCCATCTGCGCAATGGACTCTTTGCGTCGCAGTCGGTCGATTTCCCAGCCATATTTAATTTTTAGCATCCACGCCAGCATCGGGTCTGACAGCCCACCATAAAACTGGTCGCTCTCCTCGCTCACCAAGTCACACCAAATGAGCCGTTGCAAGGTATCATTGGCCTCCACAACGGTTATGGACAGGCCGAGGTCTTCGACCAACTGCTCGACATGCACTTCCTCGTCTTCACCCCCTGCATATTGGGTCAAATAGACAATCATCTTGCGCGCGTGGGGCAAATTCAAGGCATCCATATGTTGCAGAAAATGGTGCATCCAAAAGCGATAGATGTGACCTGCTTTGTTCTCGACCTCAAACGCCAGCGTCTTCTTCACACCTTTTTCAGTTGCCAAGTTACGTTGACGATACTCACTATGAAAAAGACACCAAATATAATATGGGTGTCCACCAACCAAACGACTGATGATATAGGCTAACTCCAACTCCATCTCGATGTTAAAGAGCTTTGCGTACTTGACAACGAGTTGAGCCGCACCGGACATGGGCAACGGCTCAATATATTTGATACCAACACGACCCAACATCGAACCTGTCAAGGCCACCTGCGTGAGTTCTGTCACCTGTGACCCGGCAACGAGCATGGGGGCAATGGAGGACTCGGCAGCTGTCGAATAGGCGTTGGTATAGCGACCTGTCGGGCGAGTCAATGCCTCATCATCATAAACCACTTGATTGAGCCGCTGGAACTCATCAAACATGACAATAATACTCAATCCAGTTTCGGCGGCACAGCCACGTGGCATGTCTTGAAGAACCTCATCAATTTTGATGGACTCACTCAGAGTTGTGTCCCGTTCCCACCAATCAATCATCTCCGTTACATAGGGTTCACCAGCGTTCTCTGCAATTTCATAGAGCACCTCCGGCGATGTCTTTGGTTTGAATGCGAGCGCGGCATTACGAGTCCGATAGGCCAAAAATTGCTGTAAAAATGAATATAGATATTGCTCTGCTAGTTTTTTTATCCAGATTTGGCGGACACCATCATGGATCTCAAAATAAAAGGGCATCACATCGTCGCGTTCGCGGAAGAGACGGTTATAAAATCGTTCCATGATGGCGGTCTTGCCATAGCGTCGATGGGACACCAAGCCTTGGCTGCGCCCCACTTTGCGCGCCACCATATCCGCCCATTGCATGAGTGAATCCATCTCCCATTCGCGGTCTGTAAAAATATCTAACCCGACTCGTTCTGCAATCGGGTCTTGTTCTTCTGGATATTGCGTATACGCTGACATTCATCTAACTCCATTTGTAAAAGGTGCAAGTTGCAGGTTGCAGGTTGCAAAGTTGCAGGTCACATCATCCATTATAGCACAAATGACCAGTTGTGGAAGAGTTAAAAGGGGTCAAATGGACAGTGCAAAACGCAAACTGACAGCTAATTGACGCTGAGTTGACGCTGAGTTGACGCTGAGTTGACGCAAGCCGCCTACAATGGGCGTAGGCATGGTTACAAGCGTGAAGTGCGTATATTTCAGGTTTTTTGCAGCATATAAAAGCACATTGAACTGATTTTCATAATCAATAACCATATGCGCATCAGGAATGTACACACATATTTTTGCATACTTCATTGCCGTTACCATCCATTTCATAAACAAAAAGGGTTAAACGTGGTTTACACCGTAAAGACAAAGGAGGCGGGATGATTTCAACGATTCATGCGCGGAAGGGGCGTCAACGCGCAGTGGTTCAGCAACGGATTGTGCAGACACATTGCGCACAGAACCTACCCAATTTTTCAACATGAATGTGATGAACACAGACACTGACCCTGCTGAGAGTGTGTCCACACGACGATTCAGTTGGTGGCGGTGGACGGAGCTTGTGCTGGCCGTTGCGATTCTGTGGGTGGCGTGGCAGGCCTATGGGCATCATGCTGTGACCTATGTCAATGACATACGCGAGGCGCGGGCGGCGAGGCTGGCGAATTTGCCGCAGGGGGGTGCGGTGGTGGTGCATTCACGTAATCCGTTGCTTGCGCTGCCCTATCACTGGCGCAACTACTGGAGCGATGCCCCGCTACTGCTGCCAGACATCACGCCCATCATTGGGGAAGACCCGACCCTCGATGGTCAATATCCCAACATGGAAGCGTGGCTTATCGACACGGTGACGCAGCCGGGGCGTACTTTGCTACGTCTCAACACGGCCACAGCCAACATGGGTGATGGTCCGCTGCACGTTGTCGGCGGTACACTCACGGATGAGGGCAAACAGGTCGTCTATCAACGCATTTGGCGAGCCGATGACACCTTTATCGACCGTGAAGCGGGGCATTTTGTCTATCACGCCGACCATGCCCACATCCACTTTGATCACTATGCCCAATACGTGTTGCGGCTGCGCGATGCCGATGGTCATATCGTTGCTGGCGGGCGAAAAGTCGGCTTTTGTCTGACCGATGTTCTCCCGACCGACAATGCGCTGATTGAGGCCGCAGCGGTTGTCATCACATTGCCTGTGCTGGAATGTGGCGACCGTGAACAGGGCATCAATACAGGCTATGCCGACTACTACGGTGCGAGGTTGGCCGACCAGTGGATCGACATCACCGATGTGCCCTATGGGGACTATCAACTGCAAATCATTGTCGATCCCCACAACCTGATCGAGGAGTCCAACGAAGACAATAACCGTTTATCCATGCCGCTTTCCTATACCAGTGATTCGGTACAGGAACGGCCATATTAAAAACAATAAACAATCATTTTACGAGGAAATGGAATGAAAAAGTACAACAGGTTTACGGGGAAGCCACGCGCCTTACCCAGCATACTGATGAGTCTTGTGCTTGTCACAATGCTCTTTTTGTCGAGTCCGATGGGCATCAATTTGGTGTCAGGCACGTCATTGATGTCAATCAACGTCAGCGGCGTCGTCAACACCTACTATGACGTGACCGCTGTCAATGTGGGTAACGTCACACGGGGTGCGGCTTCAGCCGGTGCAGGACATGTCCTTGCGGCTGGCGACTGCGTCGTGCTCATCGAAATGACCGGCAGCAGCATGGGGATCTATGAAATCCTCACGGTCGATTCTATTGTCAGTTCAACGGTCAACTTCACGTCTGGCCCCAATCGCAGCTATGGGGCAGGCGAGATTCAGCTTGTGCACATGCCCTGTGACCCGACCGGGTTTACGGTGACGGGTGATGTGACTGCGGTCGCTTGGGACGGCAATCTGGGCGGCATCGTTGCGCTGGGCGGCAGTGGCCCGCTGACCATGAATGCCAATATCGATGCATCTGGGGCTGGTTTCTCGCAGACCAATGGCCCAGGTGCGGGTTCAGACGCACCCAATCCTACCTTTTTCACAGTCATCGGAGGGATTAGTAATCCTGTCTATCAACTGGGCGGTACAGGTGGTGGTGGCGGTATCATTGGCGGCGGTGGCGCTGGCGGTGGTGCGAAAAATGGTACGACTTCAACTGTAGAAGCACGGGCTGGCACCGCTGCGACAGAAACGGCGGCTGGTGTTGCTGCAGCTAGTTTCCAGGGGGCTAATGGTGGTGCTGCTGGGCTTGTTGGCAATGGCTCTAGCTCTCCAGTTGCTGGTACGCACAATTATAACCCTAATAATCCTGGCGTTGCTGGCGGCGGCGGTGGCTCCTACGGCGCTGGCGCAGGCACTTGCGGCACCATGATTGCATCCGCCTACGCGGCCGGTGGCGGCGGCGGTGGCTCCTACACCGGGGGCGGTATCGGCGGACTTGGGGGACCAGGGAGTGGCGCTAATGTTGTGGGTGGTGAAGATGGGCCTAATGGCAATGTCGCTTTGGCGGCCGATATCCCCTTGGCAAGTCACTATCTACATGATGGCGATGCACGCCTCATGATGGGTGGTGCGGGTGGGAATTCACTCAATGATAGCGGAAACGATGAGCCGATTGGGGGCAATGGGGGCGGCATCATCATTCTCGATGTTGCCTCAGTCAACGGCGGCGGCACGAACGCTATCTTGGCCAATGGAGCCGTTGGCGAGGATGGCGCACCGGTTGGCGGAGTCACAGGGTCGACTTCGGGTGCTGGCGGTGGCGCTGGCGGTCAAATGTACATCGCGGGCACGGGTCACCAGGATGTCTATATTTTAGCCAATGGCGCTGCGGGTGGACGTGGGATGATAGATTCGCAACACGGGCCTGCAGCTGGCGGTACGGGTGGCGGTGGTGGCATCTGGTTTGACGGGGCAGGCGCAGATGACACCAATAGCGGTCTGGATGCGGGTCCAGACTCCGGCTCCTCCAATATGGGCTCAGTTGGCACGAACGTCTTTTGGTCGGTCGCTGGTGGCAGCTATGCAACAAGCCCGTTTGTGGGTTTCACCTATCAAGGGACAACATACACGTTGGAAGCTTGGGTAGCCCTATACAACCAAGCGGGTGCGCTTTCATTTGCCAACGGCACGACGGTGGGTGCGGAGCTTGCCCCCTTGCTGGGCGTTAGTGCAGCAACGCTTGAGGCCGATTACCCAGAGCTATTTAATTACGACAATCCCAAGAATGCCGGGTTGGGTTGCTCCCCTGCCACGGGCGGCACTGGTTTGGTGAGGGTTAGTGCTTCCGCAGGGACCATCACCATCGTAAAGGACGCCAGCCCCAATAATGCACAGGACTTCAACTTCACAGCGACGGGTGCCACCCCGGCAAGCTTTACGCTGGACGATGATGCCGACGGCACATTGAGCAACCAGCAGATTTTCAGCAATCTGGCCGATGGTTCCTATACCTTCACCGAAAGCGCAACCGCAGGCTGGGACTTGACCAACATCGCCTGTACGGGGAACACCGCCAGCACCATCACCATTGGCGGCAGCGGTGGCTTTGATGCGGGCGACACCGCAGTGACTGTGACCTTGAGTGGCGGGGAAGACATCACCTGTACCTTTACCAATACAGAGCAGCCAACAACCCCAGCTTGTGCAGATGGCACGACCGATCTGGGTGGAACCGTCTGGCGCGACCTCAATGCAAATGGCGTCAACGATGGCGAACCCGGGTTTGGCAATGTCATGGTGACGGCCTATGACCACAACGGTCAAGTTGGGTCGTCCATCACGGTCAACACGGATGGAACCTACAATTTTGACGACATTTTTAGCGGTCGCACGGGGGACGATGCCCACATTCGCCTAGAGTTTAGCGGTCTGCCAAGCGGAACAGAGAGCAGTGTGGCTGGCACCAACAACGGTACAACAGTGCAGCATCTCAGCGGCGCAACCTGTCATGCCGATTTGGGTGTTATTCAACCTGCCCAGTGTCCAGCCAGCAATGCGTTGGTGACCAATTATCCGCAAGCCGCAACCTGCGCAGCAGGTCTCAACTCTGACCCCGTTATGGTGATTACCGATGCGCCCTTTGAGTCATATGCAACCCCAACGTATAACACCTCAGTCGGCACGACAGGTGCAGGCAACGGCACCGTCGATGAGTTTATGCATCCAGATTGGACGGCCCAGGAAATCGGGACCGTCTTCTATACAGAGTTTGCACCAGATGGCAGTATCTACGTACCCGCATCGCGTTTCACCAAAGGGGAATTTGGTGGTGTGGGAATCGACCGGAGTGGCGATATCGGTACGGCCTATGCCAGTGCAGCAGGCGGCACGTTTGATGGACGGGATGTCATCTACCGCACCGACCCGCTGACAGGTGCGCCGAGTGGCTGGGCACTCATCGAAACCAGCAGTTTGGGCTTTGGTGGCGTTACCTATGACACAGCCATGAATAGTGTGTATGTCGTCAATCTCGGTGATTACACGATTTATCAACTCGACAGTGCGGGCACAGTGTTGAGCAGCTACACGCCTGTGTTGGGCACATCAGACTTTGTTGACCATTCTGGCAATGGTATTTTTACTCCCGTCTCGAATTATCAGCATCATCCGATGGGGATCGATATTAATCCCATTGATGGGCGACTTTACTACAGCGTTGTCCGCGGCGACCTACTGTTGGAAGTGCGCTCAGTCGGATTGAGCATGACAGGCGCGATGACAGGGTCTGACGTACAAGAGTTGACCGACCAAATGTCTGTTGATATCCTGCGTGGCAATGGGGCACCTGTGGCAGGCGACATCGATTTTTCACCAACAGGCCGCATGGCAGTGGGCGCTTGGACGTCTGACGATGACAATAATGTAACCTACTATAATGGAGCCACCAATTCAGTCTATAACCACAATGCATTTGTGCGCATTTTTGATGAGAGCGGCGGAAGTTGGTCACGCACGGCTATCACATCAGTGGGGCAGGAGACCCCCGATCCCCTGAATGGCACTGCCACCAGTGGCGTGGCGTGGAATGCTGATCCAAGCTTGCCCGCCGAAATTCTCTGGATGTCGGGTGGCGATTTCAACCGCGAGTTCGACCATTGGGGTGTTGTAGGCTACGACACAACCGAATTCGACAATGTTGAGAATCAAGAAAATGCCAACAGCTACATCCAATTCTTATTTGACGAGAGCGCAGCGTGGACCCGCGATCCGAAGGGCAACGGCGGCGATGTCGATATCTTTTTCTGTGAGGCTTCCCCAATTGAAATAGGCAACTACGTCTGGCTAGACGAAGATGGGGATGGGGTCCAAGACCCCAACGAAGCACCAATCGCAAGCGTCACAGTCAACCTGCACGACATGGACAATGGTGGCACACAGGTTGGCTCTACCACAACAGATGGCGACGGGGAATACTACTTCAACGATGCCAACGTCACGGGTGGGTTGCTGACCAACCGCAACTATGAGATTCGCATTAACACAACCCAAAGCGCGGTCGTCGCCTATGACCTGACCACCCCAAATGTGAACTCAGGCACGACCATCAGCGACAGCGTTGACTCTGACGGTATTCTCAACAGCAACAACGCGGTCATCAGCCTGACCACCGGCGATGCGGGTGAGAACGACCATACCTTTGACTTTGGCTTTGTGTCTGCAACGCCAGCCACGCCCAGCATCGCTGTCGAAAAAATACGCAACACACCAGACCCTATGTTGCCCGGCACAACCGTGACCTTCACCATCCGCATTACCAACACAGGCAGCGTGACACTCACGACACTGCCGTTGACCGACACCTATAGCACCACCTACCTCACCTATGTTGACATCCGCACCACGCCCACATCGGACAGCACCGCCAACAGCGGACAGATTATGTGGAGTGACCTGACGCAGGCAGCCCCCAACGGCTTTGGTCAGGACTTTGGGCCGGGTGATGTATGGGATGTGATGGTTGAGTTTGTGGCGAGATTGGACACAACACCACTGCCCAACGGCTGGACGGTCAACACAGCGCAGGTCTTCACCCATACCGTCACAGACACCGTGCGCATCTACAACCCAACCAATGTCGTGCTGTCCAACCGAGAGGTCACAGCCGAAGCCGATGCCGTTGTCCTCTCATGGTCAACGGTCGATGAAACCGAGTTGGTTGGCTTCCATGTGCTGCACATCGACAAGCAAAGTGGTGACTACATCCCATTGACCAGCGATGCCGAGATGATTCTGGCCGAACAGGCGGGGCGGTCGACGGGTGCTGATTATGCCTATACCGTGAATGCTGAGGATGCTGCGATGGATGCTGTGATGGATGCGGATACGCATTACATTTTGGCACTCGTCATGGCGGATGGGACGCGGATGTTTATGGATATGGGGATGCAGAGACAGGAGGCGTGGATGGTTTATTTGCCAGTAGTGAATAGTGAATAGTGAATAGTGATTAGTGAATAGTGAATAGTGATTAGTGATTAGTGAATAGTTGAGAGGATATCTAATGATGGAAGCCTCATGGGGGTCCAGAGGGCTCCCCAAATCCCATGCTATTACAGAAAACCTTACCCAGAGGGTAACCGAACAGGTTATGTTCAGCACATTTAGCGCATTCAGCACGCTACAGCATACTTCAGTATGCTTCCTGTAATAGACGCCGAATTGTATTCGGTGGTGGTTAATAGCTACAACAGATTAAGGAGGGGGAACGGATTTTAGTCTCCACACAGAGGAAAAAATCCGTTCCCTACCCAAATCCGCTGTAGTAGACTTCCCATCATTCAATATCTAAACAAAACAAGGAATTTTATGATGACAACCATAAACCAAGATGCACAACAAGCGGCAGAGGAAGTTTACTACCTCTTTGGCAACAGTGTCCGCACGATTCGGCGGGCCAATGATTTGACACAGGCAGAGTTGGCCGCACGTGCAGGCATGAACAAGACTTACCTTGTCCGCATTGAGTCGGGCGACAAAAACCTGACGTTGCGAACGGCACAGCGGCTGGCTTGCGCGCTGGATGTCGAGCTAACCGTCCTCTTAAAAGGGGTCAAATGGACAGTTCAAAACGCAAACTGACAGCCAATTGACGCTGAGTTGACGCTGAGTTGACGCTGCCTTGACGCAAGCCGCCTACAATGGGCATAGGCATGGTCATAAATGTGAAGTGTGTATATTTACTGTTTTTTGCAGCATATAACAACGGATTGAATTGATTTTTATGAGCAATAACCATATGCGCATTAAGAATGAATAGAAATATTTTTGCATCCTTCATGGCATTGACCATCCATTTCATCAATAAAAAGTTTTGAAAGGGTTGAACATGGTTTACACCGTAAAGACAAAGGAGACAGGATGATTCCAACAATTCATGCGCGGAAGAGGTGTCAACGCGCAATGGTTCGGCAACGGATTGTGCAGACAAATTGCACGCAGAATCCATCCAGTAAAAGGTCATTTAGAATGAATAATAATCGATTTCAACGTTCTTCAACGCATGGGGAAAGCACCACCCATGTCGTCAATAAGCTCGGTTATCAGTACCGCCTCCTCCCTGCGCTACTGATAACCATGATACTACTCAGTGTCACAACCTTGGCCGCGCCCCCCCTCGACGCCTCTCCTTCAATTGGGCGCACCACCTCTGGCATAGCGCACGACGCACCCGCCATCGGTGCCAGTGCCAGTGCCAGCGCGTTCAGCGTAGCCGATGAAGCGGACATCTTCGCCCAAATTCGCGCGGACCAGCAGACCTTTCGCTGGGACGAAGCCGTAGGTGCGTGGCAAGCGCCCCACATAGGGCAAGGCTACGCCACCACCATCGAAGCAGATGGCAGCATGATGATGCAACCCAACGATAAACCATGGACGTGGGGTCTGCGTCTGCACAGCCTTGGCTATGGCGACCAGATGCAGCACTTCCACGGCCAAACGCCAACGGTGACGCGCGCTGCCACCGAACTGGTGCAAAAGTGGAGTCCAACCGTGGAAGAGTGGTTCCGCAACAACGGCGACGCGCTGGAACACGGCTTTACGCTGCACGAACGACCGGACGGGGGTCAGTATTCGGTATTTGGTCATCAGTATTCGGTATTTGGGAATCAGTATTCAGTCGCCGGCCTACCGACCTACTGGCCTACCGACCTACCGACCTACCGACCACCGACCACCGACCTACTAAAACTCAAGCTGGACCTGCTGACGGAATTCACTCCGGTCATCGAAGGGGACACGATTCGCTTTGTGGATGCCGCTGGGGAGACCCAACTGCGCTACGCCAAGCTCTTTGTCTATGATGCGGATGGCAAGAGCGTGCCGAGCCACTTTGCGCTGGGCACCCAAGCCGGTCGCGACCAGATTGAAATCGCGGTGGACGACAGCCAAGCCCGCTACCCCTTGACCATCGACCCCAGCATCTGGCTGGAGCTACAGAAGATACTATCCAGCGATGGTGCCGCGAGTGACCGGTTCGGCTCGAGTATGGCGCTCTCGGGCGATACGCTGCTCATCGGGGCATACCGGGACGACGACAACGGCTCAAATTCGGGGTCGGCCTATGTCTTTGTGCGCAGCGGCAACACCTGGAGCGAGCAGCAAAAACTACTGCCCAGCGATGGTGCCGCGAATGACCAGTTCGGCGAGAATGTAGCACTGGATGGCGATACCGCGCTCATCGGGGCATACCAGGACGATGACAACGGCTCAAATTCGGGGTCGGCCTATGTCTTTACGCGCAGCGGCAACACCTGGAGCCAACAGCAGAAGCTACTTCCCAGCGATGGTGCCGCGGATGATTGGTTCGGCTACAGCTTGGCGCTGGATGGCGATACGCTGCTCATCGGGGCATACGAGGACGATGACAACGGTACAGATTCGGGGTCGGCCTATGTCTTTACGCGCAGCGGCAGTACCTGGAGCGAGCAGCAGAAGCTACTTTCCAGCGATGGTGCCGCGGATGACCGGTTTAGCTCGAGTGTGGCGCTGGATGGCGATACGCTGCTCATCGGGGCATACCGGGACGAAGACAACGGTACAAATTCGGGGGCGGCCTATGTCTTTACGCGCAGCGGCAGTACCTGGAGCGAGCAGCAAAAACTACTTCCCAGCGATGGTGACGCAACTGACCGGTTTGGCGAGAATGTGGCGCTGCATGGCGATACCGCACTCATCGGGGTATGGCGAGACGACGACAACGGGACTTCTTCGGGGGCGGCCTATGTCTTTACGCGCAGCGGCAGTACCTGGAGCGAGCAGCAAAAGCTACTTCCCAGCGATGGTGACACCGGGGACATATTCGGCGAGCGGGTAGCACTCTCGGGCGATACCGCGCTCATCGGGGCACACGAGGACGATGACAACGGCTCAGATTCGGGGGCGGCCTATGTCTTTAGGCGCAGCGGCAACACCTGGAGCGAAGAGAGCAAGTTGCTGGCGCCGGATGGTGTCGATGACGATTTCTTCGGCTCGAGTGTGGTGCTGGAAGGCGATACCGCGCTCATCGGGGCACTCTATGACGACGACAACGGCCTAAATTCGGGGTCGGTCTATTTTTTCCAATCACTGACGGGGATCATTGTAGGCGCGGTCTTTGAGGATGCCAATGACAACGGCGTGCGCGATGGAGGCGAAGCGGGCTTCGCCAACGTGACGGTGACCGCGCTCGACAGCAGCGGCACCGTGACCAGCACCGTGACCGATGATCGTGGGATCTACTTATTACATGTGAACACTGCTGGATTGAGCGGACGCACGCGGCTCGAGTTTAGCCTGCCCCTTGATGGCTCATTGGACCATTTGCAGCCAGCCGCGCACGGCTCCAACAACGGCACCACGGTCCAGTTTGTGGAGGCGGACTCTGAGGGTGTGGTCATCGCGCATGCGGGCTACGCGCCGCGCAACGGCAGCAATATCTGCGTCAACCCCACCATCGCCACCGCGTGTCTGGTGCCGGGGAGCGGTGCCAGCAGCGGCGATAGCTCGGCCGGCTTCCTCACTGCGGCCTATCCAGATGGGCTGCGGTCAGAGACAAGCACGGCCCAGGTGCAGGAGTTGGGTGCGGTCTGGGGCAGCGCTTTTGATATCTTCAGCGGTCGCCTCTACAACGCGGCCCTGCTCAAGCGCCACGTGGGGTTGGGTCCCCTAGCCCCCTTCAACGGCTCCAACACCTACACCGTGGATGGGGTCTATCAGATCGATTATGTAGCGGGGGTGGGCAGCTTTGACTCAGCCAACCCCGGCTTTACCCTGCACGGGGTCAACGGCATTGATTTGGGCACGGTGCAGCGCACACTCGATACCAACGGCACCCTGGATGATGACTATGAATTACGCTCAGACCAGAGCGTGGACCTGGCCGCGTTTGACGCGGTGGGCAAGGTTGGCTTTGGTAACATCGACATCAACTCGGATGACCGCTCGCTGTGGCTGGTCAACCTGAATGAGAAAACGCTGATTCGGGTCGACACCCAGGATGGCGGGAACCCGCTGCCCACGGATGGCTCGACCGCACCTGCAGCCATCGTCAGCACCTTTCCCATCAGCGACCCGGGCTGTGGCGGCAACCACCGTCCTTGGGCGTTAACCTTCTCAAGTGTCTCGGGCAGCATGGTGGGCTATGTCGGTGTTGTCTGCGAAGATGCGTCCAACGCCTATGTGCGTTCCTTTGACCCAGCCAGCCCAGCCACCCAGACCACCGAGATGACCATCCCGCTGGGCTATGCCCGCGAAGAAGTCTTTCACAGTGACATCGGCACGGTCCCCGATGCTGCGTGGCAACCCTGGACCAGCGTCTGGCAGAGTGTACCCGTCCAGAGCGGCAAGAAATTCCTCGGCGGCGAACCCGCGGCCTACCCCCAACCCATTCTCTCAGACATCGAGTTTAGCGGAGATGGGGACATGACGGTGGGATTGATGGACCGCTGGGGTCATCAGATGCGCAACCTCAATCTGGAAGCAAAACCGCTGGGACAGTTACCCCAACCCATCCGCTCGGCTGCTCCCGGTGACCTGATTCATGTCTGTAATGTGGGCGGGAATTGGGTGCTGGAGGGCGATGCTGGCTGTACCGATAGTGTCGACAAAGGAGGCGTCACCTCAGTGATTGCGGGTGGTGCCAATGCCTCCGACCAGAAAGAGTTCTATAAAGATGAAGAGAACGCCACCTGTACCTATCACACCTTCTTCTGGGAAACCTTTACAGGAGGGTCCTGTATGGTTGGTAGCAACCAGTTGGTTGCCACAGTCTTTGGTGCCCCCAACGAAGGATTTGTCAAGAACGGGGATATCTGGAATCAGGGCTTGCGCACCTATAACACGGATAACGGAAGCCTGATATTGGCAGAACCCATCGATGATGAACTCTCCTGCTTTGCCGACACGGGCAACAGTTTGGGTGAACCGAGTTGTCTCTGCGACCCGCCGCCAACCGAGGTGGGCAACCTGGTCTGGCGCGATGACAATGGCGATGGGGTGCAAAGCCCCTGTGAGCCGGGCATCAGTGGCGTAACCGTGGAACTGGTCGACAGCAGCAACACGGTCATTGCCTCCGCCATCACCGATTTGCGTGGCGAATATTACTTTAGTTCGGGCTTCGGGCCGGACCGCGCCAACGCCAAATACAATTTGATGATACCGGGCAGCGGGGTCAGCGTGCGCATCGCCAACGCCATTGGCGGCAGCCAGCAAGCACCGCTTAGTGGGCTGGTCTTGAGTCCAGCCGACCAGGTGGGGGCCAATGCGGTCGTGGCTGACCAGGTCGATGCCGATGCCTCGCTCAACGGCAACGATGCCGAGATTGCTGTCGACAGCACGGGCGGGCGCGTTGACCACACCTATGACTTTGGCTTTACGACACCGACGCAGGATTTGGCCTTGCGCAAGACAACGTCTGTCCAGTATGTGGCTGCGGGGAGTAGCGTCACCTTCCAAATCGAGGTCTTTAACCAGGGCGGCGCGACCGTGGGCACCTTTGATTTGACCGACTATATCCCAGCTAACCTGACCCTCAACGACGCCAACTGGACCAGTGGTGTGGGCATTGCCACACGCACCATCAACGCGGGGGATGAGCTGCCGGGCTGTGGCCTGGCACCGGGTGACTCGGTCATTGTCGAGATCACCTTTGACATTGCGGGCGGTCTGCCCGACAACACTGTCATCACCAACGAGGTGGAAATCAGTGCCATGAGCACCACCGACAGCGACTCGACCCCGGATGCGATCCAGGGCAACGAGAGCGGGACCGTTGATGATATCATCGACAACACGGGCGGCGATGAAGATGATGCAGACATCGCGACCATCACCGTTACCTCGCAGCCGGTCTATGATTTGGCCCTGCGCAAGACGCTGGCTTTAGGTCAGAGCGACGTGGTCAATGAGGGCGACGATGTAACCTTTACAATTGAGGTCTTCAATCAAGGCACAGTTGCAGCCACAACCGTCACCCTCATCGACACCTATCCCACTGGCTTTAGCCTCAGTGCCAACGACGGCAACGGCTGGGTGGATGGCGGCAGCAGTGCCACAGTCAACCTGCCCAGTACGTTGGCCGCTGGCAGCAGCACCACCATCAACATCGTGCTGACCGCTGGCTCCACGCTGGGGCTGGCGACCAACACGACCGAAATCTCGGTTGACGATGGTGCGGATGGCGACTCCACACCCAACGGGGGTAGCAACAATCTGATCAACGATGTCATCAACGATGACGGCACCAATGATGAAGATGACCACGACGTCGAAAGCGTGACCGTGCGTCGCTTTGACCTGGCCTTGACCAAGGTGCTGGCTACAGGTGAACCGATCACCAGCGTGGTTGGCGCGGACGTCAACTTTGTGATCGAAGTGACCAACGAAGGCTCGGTCGATGCCTATGATATCATCGTCGGTGACACGCCCCCCGCCGGACTGGAGTTGAGCGAAAACTCGTCGGGCGGCTGGGCTGAGAATAGCGTGGCCAACGATGGTATGCTCTATAGCGTCATCCCCGGTCCACTGGCACCGGGTGACTCGCAGCAGTTGACCATCACCCTGCGCGTTAGCAACACAGCTAGCTTGGGTGTGCTGACCAACCATGCGGAGATTGTCAAGGGCACCGATACGCCGGGTGAAGCGAGCGTCACTGATTTGGATTCGACACCCGGCAACGGCTCGACCACCGAAGATGACGACGATACAGCCACCATCACCATCGGCACCTTTGATCTGGCTCTAACCAAGACCTTTGTCTCGGACACCTCTCCCGACGACAACACCGATGCCACCTTGGGTGCGGGTGAACGCATCACCTTCCGCATGACTGTCACCAATCAGGGTGATGTGGATGCCTATGATGTGCGTATCACCGACAACAACCCTGCTGGCATCATCCTTGATGATAGCGACCCCGCGCTCAACTATGACAACGGCTGGCGGGTCGAGAATATGACCCGCAACCACGTGGTACTGCCTGGTCCGATTGCGGCCAACGGTGGGACGGCGATGATAGACATCGTGCTGGTTGCCATCGGTCCCGATTCTCTCCTCTATCCAGCAGGTGGCATCTTGGGGACGCAGACCAACTATGCCGAAATCTCATCTGCCAGCAACAAAGCAGGCGGTCCTTCCGTGACCGATACGGATTCAATCTATGAAGAGGATGCGACCGATGATGCGGGTGGTCAGCCGGGCAGCGCGGCCGATGATTATATCGATGGTGACGGGACTGGCACGGCGGGTGATGGTGTAGCTGCAACCGATGCCGATGACCACGACCCAGAACAGTTTACCATCGTCAGCACCTATGATCTGGCCTTGCGCAAGTATTCGCAGGTCGCCTACACGTCAGGCTACACCCTGCCTCTCTTGCAGCCGGGTCAGAGCGTTGTTTACGAATACGAGATTGTGAATCAGGGCTTGGCCGCGGTCGAAGACATCATTGTCATCGACTACGTGCCTGCGGGGTTCACTTTAAGCGATGCCAACTGGACGCCAAACACGGTCGCAGGGCCAGGAACAGCCACACGCACCCATACGGGTGTCAACCTAGCACCGGGGGCATCCATGACCGCCACCGTCACGCTGGTGGCTGATACCAATATTCAGAATGAGGTGATCTATACCAACACCATGGAAATCGCGGACATGCTGGTGAGTAGCGTCAGCGTGATCGATAGTGACTCGACGCCCGACACCAACCGAGACAACGACATTGTGGTCATTGACAATATGTTGCGCGGCAACGCCAAACTGGCCCCCACGACGCAGGATGAGGATGACCATGACATCGCGTTGATGATGGGTGCCTTTGTCAGTCTAGGTAACCGCGTCTGGAACGACGCCAACGATGATGGTCTGCTGAACAATGGTGAGAGCGGCATTGCCGAGGTCGAGCTGCAGCTGCTCAACGGCGACGGCAGCGACTATGACAACGACGCAGTCACCGCAGGCACCCAGGTCTACACCGTCACCACCGATGCGTCTGGCTACTACACCTTCACCGCGCTGCCGGATGGCGTCTATCGTGTGCGTGTCACCGCGGCCAACTTCACCACGGGCAACCCGCTGGAGGGAGCCACCAGCAGCACAGATGTGGCCAACACCAGCCTGCCCGACGGCAACGCTGATGACGACGACAACGGTCCTGGCGTTGCGTCTGCCTTGGTGGAGAGCGAGGCTGTCACTTTGACCCTTGGTCTGGAGCCAACCGGGGAGCTACACCTGGGCGCCATCGATGCCAGCAACGACACCAACTACACCGTTGACTTTGGCTTCTATCGTGGGCTAGCGTCGGTTGCAGTTGAAAAAATCCGTAACACACCTGATCCAGTGTTCCCCGGCACAACCGTCACCTTCACCATCCGTATCACCAACACAGGCACGGTGCCCATCACGTCGCTGCCGTTGACTGACACCTACGACACCACCTACCTAACGTATGTCGGTCTACGCACCACGCCCACATCGGATAGCACCGCCAACAGCGGCCAAATCGTGTGGAGTGACCTGACGCAGACAGCACCAAACGGCTTTGGGCAGGACTTCGGTCCAGGTGATGTATGGGACGTGATGGTCGAGTTTGTGGCAAGACTGGACACAACACCACTGCCCAACGGCTGGACGGTCAACACCGCACAGGTCTTCACCGAGACAGATACAGACACCGTGCGTATCTACAACCCGACCAGTGTGCTGCTGTCTAATCGAGAGGTCACAGCCGAAGCGGATGGCATTGTCCTCTCATGGTCAACGGTCGATGAAACCGAGTTGGTTGGCTTCCATGTGATGGTCATTGATGAGCAAAGCGGTGACTACATCCCATTGACCAGCGATGCCGAAATGATTCTCGCAGAGCAGGCTGGGCAGTCGGCTGGTGCTGATTATGCCTATACCGTGAATGCTGAGGATGCTGAGATGGATGCGGACACGCATTATGTTTTGGCGTTGGTGATGGCGGATGGGACCCAGCGGTTTGTGAATATGGGGATGCACGGAGAGGAGGTGTGGGAGGTTTATTTGCCGGTGTTGTGGAAATAGTTATTAGTTGAGAGTTGATAGTAACCCCACCGCCATTGGGCGGTTCAATCGGAAAGAAATAAGTGCTCGTGTCATACTCGTAGAGGTTTGATATATCAAACCCGTACTAGCTTGAACTGTAATTGCAGTGCATATTGAGCATTTTATTTCGCATGAGAAATTCTTGTTTCTTAGGAGTTGATAGTGAACAAGTGCCACCGAGTGAATTCGGTGTCTGTTATGGGAAGTATGCTGAAGCATACTGTGTAAGCCTGATTCATCAGGCGTTCCGTATCAATACATGATTTTCATTCTGTGTACGCTGTCAACTATCCACTATCAACTCTCAACTGTCAACTTCTGCCTTTTTCCAGTCAACCAGCCCTCTGGCACTGGTGTCAAAATTTGCACCGACCAAGGTGATGGCCTTCCCTCGCAGTCGATATTTTTGATAATACTGCTTGTCCATCGTTTGCTGGAGCGCGGTTTGAGCATCGTTATCAATTTTGAACTCAAAGATGTAGATGCGGTCAGCCAGTTCGATGACCGCATCTATCCGACCGATGTTGGTTTTGATTTCAGACTCAACACGAGTGCCAAGGAGGACAAAGATCATGTAGAAAAGGACCTGATAGAATTTTTCATACTTGAGGTGCAGACTGTAGTCGATAGCCGCAAGGAAGACATTGAGGGTGTCAAAAAACTCAGCGAGATTGTGGGTGCGTAAGGCACGGGTTAGACGACGCAAATGACTGTTGTTGAGTGTCTTTTTGCGCCCACTATAGGCTTTGAGCAGGTGCGTGACAAAGGCTTGCCGCACCTCATGGTTGGGATAGCTATAGATGAATGACTCAAAGAGGTCGTCTTCATCATCAATTTCTTCCTTGATGGTGATGTAGCCTGTTTGGGCAAGAAGGGGGTTAATTTCAAGGTTGTCAATCTCATAGGTGCTTAAGGTCAAATCATCAATTTCAACAGCATCGAGTTCTTGCAAATCATAATCCTCTTCTTGCAGCAGATTGATGAGGAAGGTAGGTGTACCTGTCGAAAACCAAAAATTGGCAAAGCGTTGTTGTTTGAGTGCCATCATGGTCGAGTAGGGGTTATAAACCCGTTCTGGATTGGCTGAAAAACGAAAGCCATCATACATGCGACGCATGTTACCCAGCAACGTATCGAACGCCACCCCCTCCTTGGAGGCAAAACGCTCGATATATTCATGGAGGGTTTCTTTCAGTTCATCTTCGGTGATACCCAGAGCTGTGCCATAAAGCGGATGCATGGTGATGTCCTCTAGGTTATTCATCATCGAGAAGATACCAACTTTGCTAAATTTGCTGATGCCCGTGATGAAGACAAAGCGCCAATAGGCATCCAGCCCTTTGACTACACCATAAAAATTGCGCAGGGTGTTGCGGATAGCGACGGCTGTATTCATGTTGAGCAGATTATCGGTGATGGGTTTGTCATATTCATCAATCAGCAGGACAACTTTGCCATCATGCATCTCAGCTAGCGTGTGAACCAAATTGACCAAACGGCTTTGGTTGTTAAAGCCTGTCAGTGATACCTGATAGTCTTTTGCGATAAGTTCAAGAAACCCCTGAATTGCATCTTCCAGTTGTTTCACTGTGCTGACCCCATTCAAACTAAAGTCGAGGCGAATGATGGGATAGGACTGCCAGTCGTAATCAGTGCTGTCAATCCACAAGTCTTTAAATAGTTCACGGTTGCCGCGAAAGAGTTCATCCAATGTAGAAATCATGACACTCTTACCAAAGCGACGCGGGCGTGAAATAAAGTAAATACCTTGGGGTGGATAGACAAGATTATAAATATCACGGGTCTTGTCTATATAGACAAAATTCCCTTCAATGAGTGTGCGGAATGTCTGCGCACTGGTGTTGATTAATTTTGGCATATGTATCTTCCTTTTTTGTGCATATTGCAGATTGCAAGGTGCATTGCCATTATAAGTCAAACGTTCTGGTTTGTCAAAGGAATTGTGACAGACCCAATTCTATCGAATGAACATCACGGCGAAATTTTTTTCGTCTATATTCTACAACATTTGTTGTAGACAAAATTTTAAGGAAAGCAATAATGCAGGATAAACAGTTCGTATCAATCCATTCAAGCAGACGGTGCATCGCAACTGCCATCATCGTCAGCTTGATGCTAACACTGTGGATGCCCATGCGCTGGCCGTCCACAGAAACATCAGGGGGTGTACTTCATGCCGCCACCCTCAGCAGTATCTCGGCCCCAACCACAGCGGTTGTCATTGACTATGGCGTGACAGCGGATTGCACAAAGGCCACGCTCACATGGGAAACCAATGACGAAACTGCACTCCTTGGCTTTCATGTATTACGTCTGACGCCAGACGAGACCGAGCCTGTGTATGTCACCAGCAACGCCGAGATTATCATGGCCCAAAATTCAGGCTCACCCAACGGCGCAACCTACAGCTATGAGGACACCAGCGTTGCACCGGATGCAGCCTATCGTTACTTTATCGAACTGGTCTTCCTCGATGATTCACTGGCACAGTTGGAAATCGGGCAGGTCACACCCGAACCCGCCATGATCAGCGGTGAGGTTTTTGATGACTTGGATGTCGATGGTATGCAAGATGGCGTTGACCCCGGCGTCGGTGGCATTACGGTCAATCTGCTGGATGAAAACGACAGCATCGTAGACACCGTACAGACCAATGCCATCGGTGCCTACATGTTTGCAGAAGTTCAGCCGGGGACATATACCATACAGGTGATTAAGCCCAATGGCAAAGACTTTACCGAGAAAAATATTGGTGGGGACCATGTTGACAGCGATGTTGATGAGGCAGGTGTAACGGACCCACTCACTGTCGACTATTGTGATAAGGTCAACAACGTCGATGCTGGCTTGGTTGATGATGTCAATCCATCCTTCACCTTTGAAAAGACGATTGAAGACCAAGAGGCCGATACACTGGCCGAGGCAGTACAGGCAGCGGTCAATGATGCCTTGGCCTTTGAATACGAGGTCGAGAACACAGGTGATGTGCAGATTGAATGGACCACACTGAACGACGATGTCTTTGGCAATTTAACCAGCGACTGTAATCTGCCCACCATCATCCCTGTCGGCGGCAGCGCATCGTGTACCATCACACGTCCGGCGGAGGATGCACCGACAGGCAAGCGAAACATCGGCACAGTCAATATCCGCAACGTCGGCACAGCCGATGACCCCGCATGGTATATCACCGACCCAACAAACGCCAGCATCACGGGCACAGTCTTCAACGATGTCCTGCAAGACGGCATCCAAGACCCAACCGACCCAGGTATCTCTGGTATTCAGGTCAACTTGATTGATGCATTGGGCAATATTGTCGCCTCCACTGTCACCAGCCCAGACGACCCCAACACGCCACAAGATGAAACAGGCGACTACCAGTTCGTCGGCGTCACACCAGACACACCCTACCGCGTTGAGTTTGTTGTGCCCAGCCCAGAGAGCTACATCACGCTCAAGGATGTGGGCAATGATGACACGATTGACAGCGATGCCAACCCAACCAGCGGGCGCACAGACATTATCACAGTTGCGCCGGGAGAAGTGAGCGAAAACAATGACGCGGGCCTCTACGATTTCTTGCAGAGTAAGCCAGCCACGTTGGGTGACAAAGTATGGGAAGATTTGGATGGTGACGGTGTGCAGGACGCGGGCGAACCGGGTGTACCAGATATCACCGTTCAGTTGCTGACACCAAGTGGTACAGTTCTTGAAACAACTACAACCGATGGCGATGGCATGTATCTTTTTGATGGCTTGGTTCCAGATGACTACAAAGTGCGCTTTGTGCTGCCGAGTGACTATGACGAGTTCACCGACCAAGATGCGGGCATTGATGAGACAGCCGACAGTGATGCCGACCCAACTGACGGTGAGACTGGCATCATTACACTGGGTCTGTCTGAGGTCAATCTTGATGTCGATGCGGGTATTGTCAAGTTGGTCAGTCTTGGCAACTTTGTCTGGGAAGACCTCAATGCTGATGGTATTCAGGATACAGGTGAGCCAGGCATATCGGGTGTAGATGTCGAACTCTTTGAGGT
>JBCCFC010000045.1:0-21622 GCA_039029935.1 Chloroflexota bacterium | reverse complement strand
TGCTCGAACATCACCATCAACATGGTCCAAATCCAAAACTGAGTTAGGCCCCAAGCTTCCACTTTTCCAAGTCCGCTACGATCATCGTCAAAATCCACGCAATCAGGCCAAACGCAAGGTGATTGTGATTGAGTCACCCGATTGGATTAATGTCGTGGCTGTAACGCCAGATAAGAAGATTGTTGTGGTTCGCCAATTCCGATTTGGTACAGAAAAGATTTCCACTGAAATCCCCGGTGGCTTGGTCGATCCAGGTGAAGACCCTAAAACAGCGGCTATGCGCGAATTACGTGAGGAAACAGGGTATACCAGTACTAAATGGCATTATATGGGGACTGTCGAAGCAAACCCTGCATTTTTACCCAATGTCTGTCATCAATGGTATGCAGAGGACGCTATCCAAACCGAAGAGCTTGATTTGGATGAAGGGGAAGACATTATTGTCGATACGCTCACGCTAGATGAGCTAGGTGCGGAGATTCGTGCAGGAACATTCCGTCATTCACTGGCCTTACTTGCCCTTGCACATGTTTTTGACTTACGTGAGCTACGTATTCGGTAATCAGTGCGTTGGTAATCGGTGCGTCAGTAATCGGTATGTCAGTAATCGGTACTGATCTACCGGTCTACCGATTACTGACATACCGACTCACTAGCTTTAAAAATACTTATCATACAAAATTGGAGAGTAACTATGGAAAAAATAATTCAAGTTGGCGCGCTAAATGTTGATGCCCAACTATACAACCTCGTTAAAGAGCAGATTGCACCGGGGACAGGTGTGGATGCCGATGGATTCTGGCAATCGTTAGGCGCGATTGTATCAGACCTTGCACCCAACAACCGGACGCTGATGGATAAACGCAACGAGATGCAGAAGCGGCTGGATGAGTGGTATCTGGCCCGCTCTGGCGAAGGTATTGATGCCAGTGATTACCGCGAATTTCTTGAGGAAATTGGCTATCTGTTGCCAGAGGGTGATGACTTTGAAATTACCACAACCAAGGTCGACGATGAGATTGCCAAGGTTGCAGGCGCACAGTTGGTTGTGCCTGTTGACAACGCCCGCTATGCGCTTAACGCGGCCAATGCTCGTTGGGTAAGCCTCTATGATGCATTTTATGGCACAAATATATTATCAGAGGATGACGGGGCCGAGAAAGGGACATCATATAATTCCGTGCGTGGTGCAAAAGTAATTGCCCGAACAGAGGAATTTCTTGATGAGGCCATCCCGTTGTCAGGGGCTTCGCATAGCGATGTTGCTTCCTATGCAATTGTGGATGGTGATGGCAGTAACAAAGCATTGTCGGCAACGTTGGCAAATGGTAACACAACTGGATTAACCGATACATCGCAGTTTGTTGGCTATAACGAATCCGATGGTACGCTTACGAGCGTTATGCTGAAAAACAATGGCTTGCATGTGGAAATCCAGATTGATCCAAGCCATCCAATTGGACAAACCCATGCCGCAGGCGTAAAAGATGTCATTGCAGAGGCAGCTGTCACCACGATTATGGACTGCGAAGATTCTGTGGCGGCGGTTGACGCTGAGGATAAGGCATTGGTATATGGCAACTGGGCTGGTATTATGCAAGGAACGCTGGAGACTTCTCTGAACAAGGGGGGGCGCGAAGTTGTGCGTAAACTCAATGCGGACAAGGTGTTGACTGGCGCAGATGGCAGCGAAGTCACCTTGCCTGGACGCAGTTTGCTATTGGTGCGCAATGTCGGTATGCATATGTACACCGATGCCGTCACCACTGCGGATGGCAAGGAAATCCCCGAGGGCTACCTTGATGCAATGGTTACGTCGTTGGCGGCAATCCATGATCTCAAGGGCGCAGGGGTAGGCGGAAATAGTCGAACAGGCAGTATCTATATTGTCAAGCCAAAGATGCACGGTCCAGAGGAAGTGGCAGCAACGGTTGAACTGTTTGGCCGTGTTGAGCAGGCATTGGGACTGGAAGCCAACACCATCAAAATGGGCATCATGGACGAGGAGCGACGCACGACTGTTAATCTCAAAGAGTGTATCCGCCAAGCAGCGGAGCGTGTTGTGTTTATCAACACGGGATTCTTGGACCGCACGGGTGACGAGATTCATTCTAGCATGGAAGCAGGGGCTATGCTGCCCAAGGGTGAAATTAAGGGGCAACCTTGGATTGGTGCGTATGAAGATTGGAATGTGGATGTCGGCATTGAAACGGGATTACGTGGCAAGGCACAGATTGGTAAAGGCATGTGGGCGATGCCCGATGACATGAAATCCATGCTGGAGACCAAAATTGGACATCCACAATCGGGCGCAACCACCGCATGGGTTCCGTCACCAACCGCTGCGGCACTTCATGCACTGCACTATCACCAAGTGAATGTAGCCGAGCGACAGGATACCTTGGCCTCTCGTGGTCGGGCGAATTTGGGCGATATTTTGAACGTGCCGCTGTTGGACCGTGCGTTAGATGCAGAGACTATCCAGACCGAATTGGATAACAATGCGCAAGGCATTTTGGGCTATGTGGTGCGCTGGGTTAATCAAGGCGTCGGTTGTTCCAAAGTACCGGACATCAACAACGTTGGGTTGATGGAAGACCGTGCAACACTGCGGATTTCCAGTCAACACATTGCCAACTGGTTGCACCAAGGTGTGACCAACGAGGCGCAGGTCCGTGAAACATTCCAACGCATGGCTGCGATTGTGGATGGGCAGAACGCTGAGGATGCCAACTATCGCAACATGGCTCCTAACTTTGATGAAAGTATCGCTTTTCAAGCTGCACTAGACCTTGTTTTCCAAGGGACAGCACTGGAGAATGGATATACGGAGCCAGTCCTTCACGCACGACGAAGAGAGGTGAAAAGCCAGACGTAAAATTTTAACAGGAAGAGAAGGAAGAGTATCAACTTCTCCCCCTTCCTTCTTTTCCTACTTGTTATTGTTCTGCTGAAAGTGGGCAGTAAAAATCAGTGTGGTTACAGGACTTTCTGTATCTCAATCTTCCCTTGGTGCTTTCTGCTCACTCGACCGCTCAAAGTCCGTCCGCACAATCAGCGTGATGATACGCTTGCCCTCGATTGTCTCGTCAAAATCAAGCGTATCATCCACCCCATGTCGATTGCTAAAGACAACATAATAGCCCTCATCCAACTGCTCGGAATCCAAATAGTCTGCCAGTTGATATTTGCCATTTTTGTAATAGGTATCGTCGGTGTAGATTTTGGTTTCAATGATATATTTTTGTTCTTTAAACCGAATAAAGATGTCGGTTCGTCCGCGACTACTGGGCACTTCTACCAGCGTGTCACCACCCAAGCCCTGAATGGCAAAGTTGATAAACCCATCGAGTGAATAATGCCAAGCCCCTTCTTTCAACTGTTTGGTATTAAAGGCACGGAAGCCTCGACGACGTACATACTCGCGATATTTGCGTAACATGGCATGGAGATTGAGTCCATCGTCCGTAAGATAGCCACTAAAGCCTTCTGGTCCTGTGAAGTAATGCTGTGCTTCACCATTAATAGCGGGACGAAATGCTGTCACAAGTCGTTTGCTGTAGAGCGGAACAGGAATGCCAACCACACCATCTATATTTTGAATCACACCATGTGCTTTAAGATAGGAAATGGTGGGGTCATCGACTAGATATGGAATCGGTGTATTCCCAAAAAGCACCCGTAACATGAAATTCCGCTTTTCTCTGGATTTATGCACAATGTTAAGAATATTTTTATCCGTTCGCTCCGTTAGAAAGTGTTTAAGTGTGCTGTAAAAGTCATCCAAAACAATCGGTTGTGTACGGTCTGATTTCGACTTAATCAGGTGATCACAAAGTGCGCACGTTAACCCCGGTTGCCCCTGTGTGTTGTTGTAGATGGCTTGAATGACATCTGCTTCAAAAACTTGACCTGACTCATGAATGTATTGATGAATCAGTGCGTTGGTCTCTTCAAAGGTGAAGTAGGAGATTTCTAATTCATTGGCAACATTGAATGGTGAAGACGATGAGCCAGAGACAATCAGTTCGGACAGTGTACTGACGCCAACAAGAACCACCGAATGTAGCGCATAGAACTGTTTCCGATGGTAGATTTTGCGAAATGAATGCAGCACCTCACCCATCACCCCATCCGGAATGTCCTCAAACTCATCAATCACCAACACAATCTTTTTTGGTTGGTCCGTTAGTTTTTTGAAGTACTTTTGCAAGTCTACCTGATCTGTAATCGGGTAATTGGTATCAATGTCGAAAAGAGATAATTCCTCCTGTAATTCCTCTCCAAAAGTGTCATAAAACTTCTCCCTGTTGATATTTTTTAGACTCTCAAAGCTAACCCAAATTGGAATATAATCCTGCTCTTTTAAGTTGTCAAACAATAGCTGAAAATAAGTACTTTTTCCGGATTGTCTAGGGGCAATGAGTGTGAAATAGAGGCCATTATCAACCATCTCTTGCCCTGTGGCAACCAATTCTTCACGCATGACTGTATAGTGTATCTTGGGATCACAGGGACCGGATGTGTTAAATCTACGCATTGTTTTTATCCTTTCTCGCCACCAATCTAACAAACTCTATTCTTCGGCTAGGGCTAGTTGCACCGCGCGAAATGCATTCACAATCCCAAACCCAGCAATATTATTGGGGACTCTGCTCAAATTAGTATTCTGAATACAGGCATTTTCTGGCGGTGCATCAATTACCACGTCATCACCCAAGAACTCCACCATTTCTTCGGGAATCATCATATCAACCGAACCTGTAAACGGTGTTGTGGAGAGTTGCAGAATCCGCTCAGTCGCATCAATGTCACCAAGCAGCGCGGGGTTGGCAGACCACAGCAAGGCGACCACACCCGCAACATGAGGCCCCGCCATTGACGTGCCACTGTTAGATTCATAGGTGCTGTTGGGGTAGGCAGAGAGGACATCCGCTCCAGGCGCAAGGATATCTGGTTTGACACGATTACTGCCATCGACTGCAACAGGACCAACGCTACTAAAAACGGCCAAATCATTCATCTCGGTCACGGCTCCCACCGAGAAGGCTTCATCATACATAGCGATGGCATCATCGACTGAGCTACACGTTGGTCCACTGTTGCCAGCGGAGGCAACCACAAAGATGCCCGCTGCCCGTAGTGCCGCCACCGCTGGACGGAGTGACTCCGGATCACAGCCCTCAAATTCTTCAGGACAGCCCCATGAGTTGTTAAGGACATGGGCGGAACGGGTTGGATCTCCATCCTCAAGGGGGTTGCCTGCTTGTGGATAGGGAGCCAACATAAATTGCATACAGTCGAGATAGAGTGCTGGGTTGCCCAGATTGCGGGCTAAGTTGGCGCAGCCAATCCACTGTGCATCAGGCGCAACACCGACAGCGTTACCTAGCACTGACCCCAGCGTGTGTGTGCCATGACCACCTATATCTGTCGGCTCAACGCTGTCATGCCAAGGGTCTAGCCAGTGATAATCGTGCGTTGGGTTGTCGACGCCATTTTCAATTGCGCCACGATAACTGTCCAATAGCTCAGGATGGTCAAATTGTACACCGGAATCCGACTGCCCAATCACAATGTCCTCACCGCGTACATCGAATTGCGTCCACACACGGTCAGCCCCAATATTGGTTAGGTTCCATGCTGGCCCGTCCTCCTCCAAGATTGCCTCACCACTGGTTGCTGGCTCAGATAGAAAGAGTGGCTTCAGTCTGGGGCTGGGCATGATACGTGCGACGTCGTTGCGTGTCAGCAGCCACAAATAGGTCAAAAAGCCACCGTCGATTTCAATGGCATTGACCAAATAATAGGGTGTATAGTCAATGTTCAGACCCTCCAACGTGTTGCGGAGTGGCGATTGTGTACTGTTGGCATGGTTCACGAGTGTGTTATAGACAAACTGGCGACGCTCATCATAATCGTCCATTGTTGTTGCTGCTGACACATCTGCCTGTTTGTGTAGCACGACAAAGAGCCTGTCACCATACAAGCCACTCTGCCCATAGGTAATGTAGACAAGAATCGCAATAACCCAAAGGGCAAGCGCACCACTCAGCGCAAATGAACCACCTTTGGCATGAGTCGCTGTACGGGGGCGCAGCATCAGCAGGATGCCAATGAACAACGCCAAGAATACCATGACACCAATGGCTGTCCCGTAATGTGTGAGCAACGTATCAAGGGCTTGTAAAATCGCACCATCTGTATCTGTAAAGATCAGGACAGTGGCAGACAGTACGGTTACAGCCCAGCCAATGGTCTTGCTATTGGCGATATGGCTTTTGACAATCGGTAACCCCGGCCATTCCGGTGAAGCAGACTGAATTCCGCTGCTGGCAATCCCCATCAGCAGCCAACCCGATGCAGAGAGGATGAACATTAACAGCAATTGCACACCATTCATACTCAGCCCACTAGCCATAACAAGCAGGGCTGTGCCGATGACAAATCCACCTGTATAGATGTCACGACCCGGCCCCCGTGTGTCACTGGCAAGAGATGATAGCCAGAATCGTTCAATCGCTACACGGGCAACCCACCCCACGGATAACCCCAAAAGCAGCGATAGGGCAATATCGAGGATGGAACCAACGGCCCCAATGAGCAGCCAGGGAAGGGTTAATAGCGCGGTTGCACCCATTGCCAGCGGGAGGGCAACACCCGTTTTGGATGCATCTTCATCTGGTTCATCTGTCTCGTCATCCGCTTTCTTATTTTTTCCTCTGTTGAATGGTGAGATGAACAGACCAAATAGGACCGTCAATTGAATTTGTGCAATTAGTAGGAATTGACTTTGTGTAGGTACAAAGAGCCGTGTCAGCGCTAGCAACATTAGGTATAGAGCCGCTATCAACCACAGTCTGGTCATTGCACGATAGCGCGGCATTTTCCATAGAAATACGGCTGGGAATAAGGGGACGATAATCAGTGTTGCCTGTGCCAGCGATGATAGTACGGGAAAATTGAGTATCGGTGGCTCAAATCCCGTTATCGCCCCACCCCAGCCAGCTAGCTGTGCTACCCAAGAGATGAGAAGTATCCAGAGAAAGTATAGGGAGATAATAAACCGTCGCCACCATAACCCCTTTGGGCGTTTGGCAGTGGGTGGAACGATTATATCTATTTTGTCAGAGGGCAGCATAAATCCATAATTAGAGACATCTTCTGGTCGGTTTTGATCCAGTAACCGATAGTGCTGTCCTCTGTGATTGTATTTTGGTTGGTTTTCTCTATTCATCGTTGACTTGTGTGTTACTTCACTTCCTCCCAAATTAGCTTCTCAAAACCAACTGCTACCACTGCAAATGTACGAAGTTTTAGCACGGTGCCATATTTTGTCTTCAATGATGTGCTATATCGTTTTGCTTGTTGACATGCCTCTGTAAGCTGCTTCTTTACAGTTTTCATGGCTTTCAATTCATCGTGTGTTTTCTCTTTGGCTGTCTTTTCGTTTAAACCATGATCGCCTAATTTGATAAACTTGAATTCCAGTAAAATATCTACTAACTGATACTGGCGCATCTCCGGTCGTAGAATCATGGCGAGGTCGGCATATCCTCTGACAACGGGCAGTTCTGAATCAATCATATAAAATGTGTCATCAAAGATGAGTGATAGGAATGCTGTCTTCACAGTTAATTCATTAGCGGTAATGTAATCGCGATTATCAAAGATTTTAAAAATGGTTGATTCGATAAAGTCGGCAAGAGGCTTCATTTGCCCCTGCCCATATAACAGCTTTGCCTTAGCTTCGGTCTCATCACGTTCGGTTACATCCGGAATTAGCATTTCACGTAGCCGCAGTGCATATAGGTGTCGGACCAATAAATTTGGAATGCGCAGCAACATTTCACCACCGGCACTAAAGCCGCCATCATGCGTGAGGACCCCCAGATAGGTTAACAATGAAAGTGTAAATTTGTTGCTGTGATTTTGTGCCAGCATTTGTTTGATGCCAAAGCGGTCTTCCAATTTCACAACAGAAGGCAAATTGACATCATCCATAATTTCGACAATCGTTTTGTCGCCTTTGGGTAAGCGTGAGGCATAGGCAATTTTCTCATGGTCAGGTGCGAGGTTGCTGTCCAACAGATTGCGCGGATAATGTCCACGTCGCTGTAAATATCTCAGAAAATAGAAAGTGGATGTTGGATTGTAAATATGATCGCCGCCTTCATCACTAAAGAGTGAACCGTTGTAATAAGTACGCATGGTGTCAAGGGCGTCTTCATATTGTCTATCAGACATATTGCGAGCGTCCGCAACTTGCCTGAGTAAGCTGGCCACTTCATTCTCGGTAAAGCCACACAAATCGTTGAATTCTTCATAATGGTAGATGTTGGTGGCGATATTGTATCCGCTTGACACATCATGGAGAACCACAGGCGAAACACCCGTAATAAAGACTCGTTCTAGTGCCGCCCCTGCCATCAACCCTTTGACAGTCTTGAACAACCCCTTAAAATCCCCTTCCCCAAAGACCAATGCTTCATACCGTTCTTGACTATCTGGATTGCCCCCCATCAAGACTTCATTGGCAAAATTATCATACTCGTCAATCGCCAGATATACCTTCTGGCCGCCTTCTTCAACCGCACTGAGTGTAGATATCAATGATGAAGTTGCGCTGTTGGGATTAACCTCGATCTTGTCTGGTAAGTAGTCTTTATAGCGTCTGGCAAACGCCTTGAGTGTAGTATTCACATAGCTTGTTATCTCTTGTACCTGTAGCTCATAGGTAGGTTTGGGGGGAATCATCGAAAAGTCCAAATGCAGAATCAGGTATTGATTCTGCCTACCTGTGGGGTTTTGTCCAATCGCCAACCGCCCAAAAAGGCGATCAAACTCATTTTCTTTGGCGATATCGTAGTAGTTCTCTAAGACAGAGACAAGCAAACTCTTGCCAAAACGACGCGGTCGTAGAAACAGCAAACTGGTTGCAGCATCTTCTAGCATAGGAATACGGTCTGTACGGTCGATATACAGTTCGTTTTCGGTGATAATATTGTAAAAATTAAATCTACCATATGGAAATTTGAGCATCTGTGTCTCCGTCTTGCATTAGACTATCACTCACGCCGTCACCAAGTAATTCTCCTCATTCAACATCGGCTTCAAGAACCGTCCTGTATAACTGCGATCCACCTCCGCAATATCATCCGGCGTCCCCTCGGCCACAACCATGCCACCTTTGTTGCCGCCCTCTGGTCCCATGTCGATAATCCAGTCACAGCTTTTGATGACATCCAGATTGTGTTCAATGACCAGGACGGTGTTGCCTTTGTCAACTAGCTCATGCAGCACGGCCAGCAATTTACGCACATCTTCAAAATGGAGCCCCGTCGTCGGTTCATCCAAAATGTAGAAGGTGTTGCCCGTGTCGCGGCGACTCAACTCCTTGCTAAGTTTGATGCGTTGGGCCTCACCGCCAGAGAGCGTGGTAGCGGGCTGACCAAGACGAATATAGCTCAGACCGACGGCCATTAGCGTGTCCATCTTGTTGCGGATGCGTGGAATGTTCTTGAAGAATTCCTGCGCTTCTTCAACCGTCATGTTGAGCACGTCAGAAATCGACTTACCATTAAACCTGATCTCTAGCGTTTCACGGTTATAGCGGTTGCCCTTGCATTCTTCGCAGGGAACGTAGACATCGGGGAGGAACTGCATTTCGATGCGGATGATGCCATCCCCCTGACAGGCTTCACAGCGACCGCCTTTGACATTGAAGCTAAAGCGACCGGGTTTGTAGCCACGAGTCTTGGCTTCGGTGAGGCTGGCAAAGAGTTCACGGATAGAGGTGAAGACACCGACATAGGTGGCTGGGTTGCTACGGGGCGTGCGTCCAATTGCTGTCTGGTCAATCTCAATCACCTTGTCGAGATGTTCGATCCCTTCCAGCGAGCGATGTCTGCCAGGACGCGCCTTGGCATTATACATCAACTGTGCTAATTTCTTGTAAAGGACATCCACCACCAATGTGGATTTGCCACTACCGCTAACGCCCGTGACCGCGATGAACTTACCAAGCGGGAAGCGCACATCCACACTGTCTAGGTTGTTGGCGGTCGCACCGCGAATCTGAAGATATTCACCATTCCCCTCGCGGCGCTCTTTGGGAATCTCAATCCGTCGTTCACCACGCATATACTGTGCGGTTAGACTTTCTTCGTCGTGGATAAATTCATCGCTATGCTTAGAGCAGACCACATGACCGCCATGCTCACCCGCACCAGGACCCATATCGATCACCCAATCTGCCGAGCGGATCGTGTCCTCATCATGCTCAACTACCAATACTGTATTGCCCAAATCACGCATCCCTTGCAGCGTGTGGATGAGGCGGGCGTTGTCCCGTTGATGGAGACCGATGCTCGGTTCGTCAAGGATGTAGAGGACACCCATCAGTTGACTACCAATTTGTGTGGCGAGGCGGATACGCTGTGACTCACCACCGGAGAGCGTGACAGCAGAGCGGTTGAGTGTGAGATAGTCGAGTCCGACATTGACCATGAATTCGAGACGGGCGGCAATCTCCTTGAGTACTTGGTCGCCGATGAGTAGGTCACGCTCGCTCAATTTTTGTGGCATCTCGAAACTGGGGGGCTGGATGGCGGTTGGATGTACCCCATTGGGGCTCGCACCATTCTGGCTGGCGTTTGCCCCCGATGATGTGCCTGATGGCAACGCGCCTGATGGTAATGCACGGGGATCGAGTGATGTGTCCAGTACAGTTGCCCAAGGACCTGCCTCACCCCGCAGCGCGTTGACCCAGTGCATACTGTCATCAACAGACATATTTGTGATTTCATTGATGCTTCTTCCCGCAAGCGTGACCGCCAACGCCGCTGGGCGTAGTCGTTTGCCATCACAGGTCGGGCAGGTACGGATGCTCATGTATTCTTCGAGCTTGCCACGAATGTAGTCGCTTTGGGTATCCTTATAGCGTCTGCGCAGGTTGGCGATGACACCGTTGAACTCGGTCTCATATTGATAGAAATCACCCTTACCCGTTTTATATTCCATACGCATCTTTTTGTTTTTGCCTTTGGGGCCATGCAAAATAATGTCACGCTGTTTGCGGCTTAGTTCACCAAAAGGCACATCCAGCGGAATCGCAAATTCCTTGCTAATGTTGCGCATGAGTTGTTGATGGTAGCCTTCATTTTCAGAATCACTTTGCCGTCGCCAAGGTTTCACCGCCCCTTCCGTCAACGAGATGTTATCCTCAACAATCAACTCAGGGTCAAATTCCTGCTGGACACCCAAGCCGTTACAGGTATGGCAGGCCCCATGTGGGCTGTTAAAACTAAAGGTGCGCGGCTCGATTTCGGGGATGCTGGCACCACAGTTGGCACAGGAGAAATGCTCGCTGTATGACCGCTCCACTGGCTCATCGCGGTCCGTGACATCTGAGATAATCAGAACACCTTCACCCAACTTGAGTGCAGTTTCCACCGAATCGCTTAATCGTGTCAGGTCCGTGCCTCCCAATTCACCATCCACCTCGGTCTGACGTCGTACCACCACGCGATCAACCACCACCTCAATCGAGTGGTTTTTATAGCGGTCCAAATCAGGGACATCGGTCACTTCGTAGGTTTCGCCATTGACACGTACACGAATAAAGCCCTGCTTCTGCAAATCCTCAAACACAGACTTGTGATGCCCCTTGCGGTCCTTGATGACAGGGGCCAAAATCATCAGACGGCTCCCTTCATCCATCTCCATAATACGGTCAACAATCTGTGTTGCCGTCTGCAACGAAATCGGTTCACCACATTCAGGACAATGCGGTTGACCAATGCGGGCATAGAGCAGACGCAGATAATCATAGATTTCGGTGACGGTTCCCACCGTCGAACGAGGATTACGCCCCGACCCTTTCTGGTCAATCGAAATCGCAGGACTCAGCCCTTCAATCTGGTCTACATCGGGCTTTTCCATCAGTCCCAAGAACTGGCGTGCATAGGCAGAAAGTGACTCCACATATCGTCGCTGACCCTCTGCATAAATCGTGTCAAAGGCAAGGCTACTTTTCCCACTGCCACTCAATCCGGTAATCACCACAAGTTTGTCGCGTGGAAGATCGACATCAACATTTTTAAGATTGTGTTCGCGTGCGCCGCGTATAATGAGTTTATCTAGTGCCATTGAAGCATATTCCTATTTGTCATTTATGGAATGAAATAGGAAGATCAGGAAGGTTGGAAGGTGTGAGTACCTTTGTTATATTCCTTAATCTTCCAGCCATTATTGTCTTACAAAGAAGTGTATCATACAATTGATAACTACGCACGTATGTTCATTGCTTAAATAAAAAGGAGCTGTTGGCGCGCTCAAATTTCACGTTAATTCTGAGTACACCAACAGCTTCTTTCGATAGCCAATTGCGACCAAAAATCATGCACTTTCAAATCTTATTTCACCCAGCGTATCCACATCCAATAGCTGGTCCACCGAATCGCTCAATTGATTAGAATCCTCAGTCTGCTCAATTAATAAATTCGCTCTGTCCTCCTATCAATACTCGATGCCATGTTGTTGAAGCAAGGCTCGCAAACGTTCGCTTTCATCTTCAGCCGTCTTACGCTCTTGGCGTTCAGCCTCAGCGCGCAGTGTCTCTTGTTCAGCCTTTTTTTGCGCAGCCTCACGCTGTTGGCGTTCAGCCTCAGCGTGCAGTGCCTCTTGTTTTGCTTGTTGCTCTGCCGCTTGACGCATAAGTCGCTCTGTTCCAACGCCAGCTAGTGTTTCGCCTGTCACCTCATCGACAAAATAGACGGATTTGGCATTCAGTCCAATCCATAACTGAAGTTCTGGCAAATAGTACTTGCCCTCCTCGTCAGGTATTGCAGAGGTTGCATGACCCGTTTTTTGATCTCTATACCAAACGCGAATGGATGGGTTGTCCAGATAATCACCATCGTCATCGATCAGCCAAATGACCACACAGAGCGGAATTTTGAGGTACTCCACATAGAGTTGGTGGATTTGCTCATCTTTGGTTTCACTGGAGGGTGAGACAATCTCAATCGCACACATAGGCAGTGGCTGCGTCTCCATATCATAGGAAGACGTCAATTTCTTTCTGTCTCGATAGGGGACAACCAGCAAATCTGGCGCAACCCTGTCCCGAATATTTTCTTGGTTCCGATAGAGCAGAAAGTTATCCATATATAGGGTCCACCCACGTTCTTTGGCAATGCCCTTCATTTCGCTGCGCATGTCGCCCAAACTATCGTTATGTACAAAACTGGCGGACATTAACTCCTCCTCTGTCTGGTAGGCATACGGGTCTGTATCCCAATCGGCTGTGATGTGGTCCGGTATCCATGCTGGACGTTCCCATGCGATAGATTGACGCAAACGCTCTTCAGGTGTTTGTTTCTTTGCATAATTTTTGATTGGGCGTGAAGGAGTTCGTTTTGGACTTGCTTTTGCAGGTGGTTTCTCACGCATTTTCTCTAAGGGCATGACCAGTACAGAAGAGTCAACTCTAGGTTCAAGCACACGTTCCATTGTTATTGTACCTCACAAGACTTAGACATGTGTCCATTCTTATCACATGTGTTGACAAACAAATATTCGAGAGCAGTATAGCAGAGAGTCGGATGGTGTAGCAAAAAAGAGGGACACAGATTTGGACAGCCACTGATTGTACAGAACACCAGTCGAAGTGTGCTACTTTCACTGTATCTCCCCATCCTCCTCCGGCGGATTCACTAACGAGCCTATAAAACGAATTTTTCGCCGTGCCAATGACTGCCCATTGCTCCCATCTTCATTTTCAATAATGATATGCCAAAGATAATCGACATCGGTCATAAATCCCGATTCTTCACCAAAGCCACGCATCCCATGACTACGTGTTGTTGCTGTCTCATCATAGGACACAAGGCTAGACAACGCTTGACGGACGACTTTCCCTTGCTCATCAATCTCATAAACGCGGACACGATAGGTTTCACTACCCGTTTCTTTGTCTGTTCCCATAACCTGCCGCTGTTGCCACGTAAATGTGATAGGAAAAGAGAGCGAGAGGTCATCTTCTGGCTGCACATGGATGATATCAGCAATGTTAATCGGCTCAAGTGCTAGCTGTTTACCGCGTACAAAGTCCGTGATGGGGGCGGATTGCCAATACTGCAACCGTCCCACTTTTTGGGTGGGATTGGTATACTCAATATAATAGGATGCCTCACTTGATAAACTCTGTACATCCTCAAATCGATAAGTGCCATCAACGTTGGTTTGCTCGATATCAACTGGAATTCCAGTATCGTAGTATAGCCCAACAATAGCATTGCGTTCGGGTTCATCATCGACGATGACCTGCCCCGTAATCGTCGAGATGACCTGTCTTGACACATGGGGCAGATAGACAAAGCTAACCGCCGCAGGGCGCACTGGCTGTGGTGTAGCAATGGGAACGCCTTGTGCCAATATCCAGCCAACATATGAGGAGACACGCGTGAATACCCCTGGTTGGCGTACATCTGCACAGACAATGCTGCCCCAACTGACAATGCCTGCCAACTTCCAACGCCCACTGTCATGCACGACTAAGGGACCACCGCTATCGCCATAACAAGGCCCGACATTGCCTAACTCTGCACCCGCACAGAACATACCACTGGAAATCCAGTCGGCCTCACCGTCCGATTGATCATACCACTGTTCACAGAGCGAATTTCTTAGAATGGGAATGGATACTTGATGAAGTGTATCAGGGATGAGGACATCATTGTTTTGTTCGGCCTCTGCTGCACTTTGATACAAATCGCCCCAACCCGTTACTACCCCCGTGACTCCTTCCAATGTGCCAATGCCTGCGCCAACAAGCTCAATCGGACGTATGGGTATAGATTGGCGAGCTAGCCCTTGAAGAGGCTGCGTCAACTGTAAGAGAGCAATATCATTGCGGTTTGACTCAATATCATATGACGGATGCATGATGATCCGTGACACATCAACCTGTTGCATACTGGCTTCCGGTGTGCGCAGATTGAAGACGCCACCGACAACGGCCAATTGATGTGCAGGCGTTGTCGTACCTGTGTTTGCATCATAGACACAGTGGGCTGCGGTTAAGACCCACTCGTCGTGAATGAGCGTTGCACCACAGATGGGTTGAATCGCCTGCTGTACATCTTTCTGACTGGATAGAAGGCGACTGTCTTTGGTGATAATAGCGACCTGCCAAGGCCACGCCATTGGGTTGGCTTCCTCTCCCCCAAGGATTTGCGGAACAATTTGTGATTGCACCAATGGATGTGCGGCTGTGTTTTTTTCTTGGTTTTTTGCGTGTAGTGATTGGTGGCTTATGGATAACGCTGCAATGATAAGGATGATGACGAGCCATTGTTTACAGAAATTTTTCATGAGTTATATGATCTACTATAGACAAGATTGTTGTTTGATTTTGAAACTGTGTGTCAACACATAATTATACCTGATATGGGTACAGTTATCTAATGCTCAACGGTATACGGTTGTATTGAACAATAGTGCTATTCCTATTTTGCGCAACTCGCATTCTATGATATTGTGTACAGTGTACTCATAACAGTGCTGATTCATACTTACATTAGGCTTGTCTTGAGCGGTGGAAATATTGAGGCATCGGTTAAAACGTAAAAACGGAAAACAGATGCGGTTTCGAGCGACTTTTGTAAGATATGGCAAAATTTTTAACTATGATGAAACGAGTAGAGAGTCACTTTTGTTTCGTGATGGTGATATAAAACAGGAGGCAATTAACATGTGTGGACGGTTTACATTACAAGCAACAGGTAATGCATTGGCCGATTATTTTGGTCTATCAGAAGAACCCGAAACCGCTCCTCGTTATAACATTGCGCCAACGCAACCCGTTGCCATTATCCGGCTCAACCGTGTGCAGCCCGATAAGCGTGAATGGGCGTTGACACAGTGGGGACTGATTCCATCATGGGCCAAAGACCCCAGCATTGGCTCACGCATGATTAATGCGCGCTCGGAGACGGCTGCGGAGAAGCCATCGTTTCGTGCTGCCTATAAACGTCGTCGTTGTTTGGTGCCGATGGATGGATTTTATGAGTGGAAAACGTTGGATAGTCCTGCTAATGGTTCAGCCCCCAAAAAGAAGAAACGCAAACAGCCTTATTATATCCGTATGCAGAGCGGTGAACCGTTTGCGGTGGCTGGGTTGTGGGAGCATTGGGCAGGAGCAGATGGGTCAGAGTTGGAGACCTGTACGCTACTGACAACGACACCCAATGAGGTGATGGAACCGCTCCACCACCGGATGCCTGTGATTGTTGCTCCCCATGAATATGACTTGTGGCTGGGTACAGAATTGCAAGGGGCTGATGCGAGCAAACAGGATATTTCAAATCTCAATCATCTGCTGCGTCCCTACGATGTGGCTCCAATGGAAGCCTACCCGGTCAGCACCTATGTAAATAATGCCCGTCATGAAGGCCCAAACTGTATTGAGCCAGCGAGTGTACAGGAGACGCTTTTTTAAGTGGATCGGTGGTAGGTAGGTCAGTAAGTCAGTAGGTCAGTAGGTCAGTAAGTCAGTAAGTCAGTAGGTCAGTAAGTCAGTAGGTCAGTAGGTCAGTAGGTCAGTAAGTCAGTAGGTCAGTAAGTCAGTAGTCAGAATCATACCTTACATAATTGTAAATTTTGGCTTTTAGTACAAGGTCAGTAGGTCAGTAGATCGGTAGGTCGGTAGGCCAGTGGATACGCCGAGCATACAATTTACTGTACGCTACCGAATACCGATGTATCAACCCACCGACCACCAGTTTTCCAACTCACCGAATACCGACCCACCGACCTACCGATCCACCGACCCACCGACCTACCGATCCACCGACCCACCGAATACCGACCCACCGAATACCGACCCACCGACCTACCAACTACCGTTCCACCGCTGGCAAATACACGTCAAATCCATCATGCTGAACCATAAAGTCATAGTCTGCATCACAACCAACAACACCAATAATACCATCTGCTTTTGACCTGATGCGGATAAAATAGGTTGCCGTTTTTGGTGCCTCCCAGACCAATATTGAGGAGAACTCTGTGCCGCCATCATCATCGCTCTCTAATAGGGTAAACCCGTCTGTCTCATACAAGTCCAAAATGGTATTCACGCCTGGTGCCAAATTGAGCGTTTGCATTGTGTATATACGCCCTGCTTCTGTCTCCAAACGGAACCAATCTTCATCACCCGCCACATCAAATCGCCTTGGTGCAATAAACGACTGAACTGGATTTCCTACCTTGATCGATACGCCTGTTGAATACACATCATCTGGTTCATTGATGTCACGGTTGGCTGTATTGGCACAAACCAGCGGTGCTTGTACGCTAAACTGCCCTAATGCAGAAACTGTACCCATCAAGGTATCATTAATACGGTCTGTATCTAAGGCAACCCACTCACGATTTTCTGGTTGCCAATGATAAAGTGACAGTGCATTTTCATCGACATGCATCATCGACATTGGCGGAATTCCACCGAGATCATAGGATAGACGGATGGGTTGTTGCATGTTTGGCGTTACGCTAGATTGATAGAAATGGGGCATAAGCTGGAATGATGTCCCCACGATACGTCGTTCGACTGTTTGCGCACCTACATTAACCCGCATAAGGTTGACATCCTGCGCCAATGACAATACAATCTCATTCGCAAATGTGTCTGCTACAACCTCTATACTCGCAGGCACATCGGCAGACTGTATGGTCGTTGCCTCTGTGGGTTCGACAACGATTGTGGTTTCTTGCGGTGTTTGCCAGAGCCACTGACTGACGGCCGATTGTGTCCCTTGTGCCCATTTGTCAAGCTCGGACCCACGCCAGCCAAATGGATCGATGGCAAAGTCAATGTCACCCCCATCCCCATCCCACTGCCCATTTCCATTATCACGATGCACACTAAAGTATAGATAGATGCCACCGGGACGTCCGGTATATCCCATCAAACCAACACTATCGCCTCTTGAAATACGCTCACCGATGGTTTGCATATCCACCCTGTTTAATCGTGCATAACGAGTAAAATAACCATTTTCGTGATCAATCACCACATAGTTGCCAAACCCATCATTACAGGTACCATCATTCAATGAGCAAGAACGGGATGAATCTACAACCACCCCGCCAGCGGCTGCAACAACCGAGAGAGAATCGGCCACCTCGGTTGCTGGTCGTGGATCAACATAGGAAAAGCCAATGGCCGCAAACCCATCACCACAATATTGACCATAACAGACCTCGGTCTTGTGGTTTTGGTCCCGATTGACGGTACGCCCACTCCACAGCGTGAGTGTCCCGTTGGGTGCGCCAAGCGGATAGTCATGGTCGAACCAACGTTGTACCCGTCCGCCGATACTGACATCCTTGATTGCCTCTTCAAGCGGCTGGTCTGTCAACAAGGGAAGCGTCAGAAATGGGGCAACAGGTGTTTGCTCATTGGCAATAAAGTTGCTTAACGGTGCGATTTCACCTGCCACCAGTGAGACAACCTGTGACGGCGGCGAAACAAGATGGTTGTCGCTGACTGGCATGATTGGATAGATACCAACAGGCAAATTCTCAAAGAAGTAGAAACCATCGCTATCGGTCTGTGCAATCAATTCTGTTCCATTGGCAAACTGTATCGCCACATCAATATCACGGATAGGTTGCCCTTGTGTACTGATAATTTGGCCGGACAGCGGCAAGGTCCCCTCCGACTGCGGCGCAACCATCTCCACTTTGACGACAAAGGCATCGGTCTGTTCGCCATAGATAGGGTTAAACGATGTTTGGGTGGTTGGGAAGCCCGGTGAATCCGTCCAGCCTGTCGCATACACCGCCCCCATCTCATCCAAGGCCATTGCACTCAGGATATCCACCTGCACACCACCCAAATAGGTGGCATCTATCAGCCTTGACCCAGATGAGTCCAGTCGTACTAAGAAGCCATCCAAACTGCCATTGCTGACGGCGTCATAGGCGGTTCCCAACATGGGCAAATCGTTGGATAGAGTCCACCCGCCTACCGTCACCAACCCCAACTCATCAACAACAACACGATTGCCCTGATCGATGTCACTTCCGCCAATCAATGTGCTATAAATCAAGTCGCTGCCTGTGGCATTTAGTCTTGTTATATAGATGTCGGACCCACCCATATGGGTCTGTTGATAGGCATTCTCTGTCACCGGAAAATCGCGTGAACCTGTCATACCTGTGACAATGGCTTCATAGGTCTCATCGTCATTTTGGGCCAGCGCAATGCCTGCAAAGTTGCCTTCATAGCTGCTTCCACCTAAAAAGGTGCTGTAGACCAGTTCATTGCCAAAAATACCCAGCTTGGTGACAAACGCATCACCCAAAGGCGTACCAAAAAAGGCCAGATTGCCATCTCTATAGCTCGTCTGATACGCATTGTCTGTCGTGTCGAATAACGCGGAGTTTGTGTGACCTGTCACGTAGGCATGTCCTTCATCATCAACCACAATGTCATATCCGACCTCAGATTGAAAGCCACCCAAGAATGTAGAATACATGATGGAACTGCCATTCGCCGCCAATTTTGTCACAAACAGGTCAGTAGGACCGCTGAGAATCGAGTCATAGGCATTAAATCGATGGAAATCGCTGGAATCCGTATCACCAGTCAAATAAACCGCACCGTTTGTATCGATGTCAAGGGCATAGACCCAATCCCGTTTGCTTCCACCCAGATAGGTCGAGTAAATCAACTCAGAGGCGTTAGGGTTGAGCTTGGTCACAAAGATATCATCCTCACCTGTAAATGTGCTGCGGAAGACACCGCTGGTTGTTGGAAATCCATCGGCATTGGTACGTCCAGCAACATAGATATTGCCCTCGTCGTCTAACTTGACACCATAGGCATAGTCGTTTCCTGCCCCTCCCAAAAAGGTCGCCGTTGTAAAATCTGTGCCATCTTCGTTCAGCTTGATGACAAAGGCATCTTCTCCACCATTGTATGCAAAGTCGTAGCCTTGTAGTGAGCGATGAAATGTATTGGATAGTGTGCGCCCAACCACAACGGCATTGCCTTCACTATCCACATCAATACCAAATGCATCATCCAAACTACTGCTACCCAAGAACACGCCATAGCGTAGACTTTCTTCGCCTGCAAGCGGGCGGGTGCGCGCTTCTTGTTGTGACAGCGTATACGGTGTGTGAATAACCGACGCATCAGAGTCGGTCTGTTTTACCTTGGGTTTGGCTGTGACCGAGGACAGCGAGTCCCCGTTTTGGTTGACAAGCGCAAATAGTGGTAGGGTCATCTCGCGGTCCACGCTGGTAATCACAAGCTGATGTTCATCTGAAACAGAGACTGCTGCCCCTTGTTGACTTGCGTGTGCTGTGTGGACCTGCATTTGAATGCGTTCGAGGATGTTGGTGCGTGCAATTTCACTATCGGTTGTATGTACGATGAGGCGAGGTTCTGTGTAATCTGCATGGAATTCCAGATCAATCCCTGGATATAAATCGACATAGCGAACACCTTTCCATGTCGGTACTTGGGTTTGCCATGCTGCTGGTGAATTGCCCATAAAATAGTTGATGCGGGGTATGGCGGGATCAAAGGGTACAATTTCAGGTGTCGGGTTGGCGTTGAGAAAAGAAAGTTCAATCAATTGTGTCGCAAGCTGCGCTAAGTTCGGTTGATTGTTTGTACGGTGATGGACGGATTGCACATCATTAGCATGATTGGAGATGACCTGTACTTGGATGGACTGTGGTTCCAACCAAAACAGAGCATTTGGAGACCAGCCTTGCATGTGTATGTGGGTGGCGTCTGAACTGGTGAACTGTCCTTGGTTTTCAATAAATAGAGATGGCATGTGGATTTCCACATGAGTCTCTATATGATGTTCTATGGCTGGTGACGAATCTGCCTTTGCCAGTTCTCCCGTCAGTTTGCCATTGACCGATATACATAGAATGAACGCGATGAGTGTGATGATGAATCGTGTAAATTTTGCGCTGTTAAATTTTGTGCTGTGCCTATCAACCTGTTGAAACAATTGAACACCCTCTTTTGGTTAACATATTTCTCATATTGATGCGTACCCCTACGGATACTTATTTTTGTGGAATACAATAAATCTATTCTAGTTCTAATTGGATGGAATGAGAAATTGATTGCGTGGCAAAACATCTCAATGAAGAAGAATGGTTGTGGAAGTCTATACGCAAACAACACTAAAACGCATAGCGAAAGGTCACACCCAAAATATAATAGGCCGCTAAAATCGAGCCGCGAATGGTCCCGCTTACTTTGGACTGACCTGCGCGACGATTGTGGTGGCTGACAGGCACTTCGATAATACGCATCTGCTGTCGTGCGGCCTTAACCATCATCTCGGTCGGCCAGCCAAAGGTCATCTCTTTCATCGCCAGCGCATCCAACTTCTCTTTACGGATTGCTCGATAGGGACCTAAATCTGTCACGTCAATGTGGTAAAGTTGTTGCCCTGTCGTTAGGTAAGGCTAAATCTTATTTTTCTCACAAGTGGGGACTAAAGCGCGGGCATTCTGCTCATTTTACATTTCGGTCAATTTACTGTAAATTTTATCATCTTATTTGGAAACAATTTCT
>JBCCFC010000044.1:0-21650 GCA_039029935.1 Chloroflexota bacterium | reverse complement strand
GACGATTGTGTTAGCACAGATAGCTCTATAGAGCTATCTGTATTTAAACATAATTCTGAACATACAATATTTTATTTATGCTAAAGTATAAAGTATCGTATGTCCAGAAAATAATTATAATACATAAGAGAATTTACATTGAATTTATTCAAGGTAACAACTGAAGGCTATCTAATACAATATTAGCTGTTAAATGTTATCAATATGTAGTGAGCCTATATAGATTATTTTTTTAAGGAATTATCAAAAAATTATTTATTATCGAATGATGAGCAACCTTAGTAGGTAGTCGATGTATATAGTATTCATGTACATAACTTGTCTGTGTAGATAGCGTTCAGTGTCGGTACTGTTCGGGAGGCAGTTATGAGTGAACAAATCGAAGCATTAGTAGAGAATGGAGTTGAAAATGAAGAAAATAGTGCAGTAGCACAATCAGAAGACGCCAATTCAGATAGTGCGACAGAAGGAACAGAGTCAGGGGACATGGCAGAGTCAGCAATTGCGGCAGAGTTAGCTGAGGTGGCAGCGTCAGTTGATGCAGAGTTAGCTGAGGTGGCAGCGTCAGTTGATGCAGCGTCAGCTGAGGTGGCAGAGTCAGCCGATGCAGAGTTAGCTGAGGTGGCAGCGTCAGTTGATGCAGAGTTAGCTGAGGTGGCAGAGTCAGCCAATGCATCGTCAGCCGATGCAGCGTCAGCCGATGCAGAATCAGCCGATGCAGAATCAGCCGAATCGCCAGTTGAACGACGAGAAAAAGTCAATGATCATACAGAACGTGTTGTTCGCACACTAAGTGTTGGGCAGGCCTTAAAAGGCACGGTCAAGCGGACCACTGATTTTGGTGCATTCATTGATATTGGGGTTGGGCGAGATGGCTTGATCCATATCTCTGAGCTTTCGGTACGTCGAGTCAACAAAGTCACGGATGTCTTGAGCAATGGGCAGAAAGTCGATGTCTGGATCAAAAAGCTAGATCGCGAACGTAACCGCATCAGCTTAACAATGATTGAGCCAGGCACCAGAACCATTCGCGATTTGCAGCAAGATGAGGTACTCATGGGGAAGGTGACGCGAATTTTACCCTATGGTGCATTTATCGACATTGGTGTGGGGCGTGATGCGCTGCTGCACATCCGTGAAATGAGCGAAGGGTATGTTGCCAAGCCAGAGGATGTCGTTGAGGTTGGTGAAGAACTCGAAGCAAAGATTGTGCAGATTAACCGCCGTCGTGGTCGGATTGATCTAAGTCTCAAAGGGCTGCGCCCAGAACCAGAGCCAGAACCAGAGCCAGAACCAGAGCCAGAACCAGAACCAATCATCGAAGAACCTGAAATCGAAGACCCATTTGAAGAGGTTGAGGTGTTGTCGCCAATGGAACTCGCTTTTAAGAGGGCGATGGAGGCTGAAGGCATTGACACGGGGCCGACAAAAAAACAATCAGGTAAAAAACGACGTGGTAAGAGAAATAAAAACCGATCTTTCCAAGAAGATATTATTGAGCGGACATTAGAACATGGCCGTTCGCAACGATAGCCAAATACTATTGTTTTTGGTCGAGATATAGCAGGAACATAGATTATAGCAGGGTGATAGGCGTTTAGTGCGTTTATCACCCTGTTTATTTATAGACCAACCATGAATCCGAAAGAAAAAATAGCACTAATTACAGGGGGCGCACATCGTGTCGGCAAGGCCATGACCATGATGCTGGCCGAGGCAGGGGCGCATGTCATTGTCAACTACAATCGTTCGCATGAGGCGGCACAGGAAACGGTTGCCGAAGCACAAAAGTTAGGTGTTCAGGCGATGCCAATCCACGCGGATGTCGCTGATTGGCAGTCTGTGCAGCGGATGGGTGCGCAAATCTTGGAGCAGTTTGGTGGCGTCGATATACTGATTAACTCGGCGAGTTGGATGGGCCGGACACCTCTACCCACAGATGATATCGAAACATGGCAGCAGGTTACGCGTATCAGTATTGATGGCACATTTTATATATCCAACTATCTAATTCCGTCTATGATAGAGCGTGCCAATGCCAGACAGCAAGATGGCGAGCAAGACAGCGCAGGTGTTATCATCAATGTTGCGGACCTATCCGCTTTTCGACCCTGGAAAAATCTTACTGCTCACGCCGTCGGAAAATCTGCGGTATTGGCCTTAACACGGCAACTTGCACTGGAATTTGCGCCCACCCTACGCGTCAATGCAGTTGCCCCCGGCCCTGTTCTGCCCGAAGCGAATGCAGATGAGCGCCAGATTAAAATGGGGATTAGACGCACGTTATTGAAACGTTGGGGTACACCCGAAGACGTTGCCCGCGCCGTGAAGTATTTGATTGAGGCTGATTATGTCACTGGCGATGTGTTGCGTGTGGATGGCGGGGAGTATTATAAAGGATGAAATTAGTTAATAGTTAACAGTTAATAGTTAATAGTTAGTAGCCCGTTCTTAACTATTAACTGTTAACTATTAACTATTAACTATTAACTTATGATTACAAGAAAAGTACTAGAAGAACGCGAAATTCAAACGTTGGCACCCTATGCCATGTGTAGCCAGCAGGGTAATGGCCGTGTTTATCCTGAAGAGGAGCATAACTATCGCACGGCCTATCAGCGTGATCGGGATCGGATTATACACACAACGGCTTTTCGGCGGCTAGAATATAAAACGCAAGTGTTTGTCTATTCGGAAGGCGACCACTATCGCAATCGACTAACCCACAGCATTGAAGTTGCCCAAATTGGTCGTACCTTGGCACGTACATTGGGCTGCAATGAGGATTTGACGGAGGCGATCTGTCTTGCGCATGATTTGGGGCATCCACCCTTTGGACATACGGGGGAGGCGACGCTGGATGAGCTGATGACAGACTATGGGGGCTATGACCATCAGAAGCAGACCTATCGGATTTTGACCAAGTTGGAAGACCGCTATCCTGAACATTCAGGACTGAACCTGACCTATGAAGTGTTGGAAGGTGTGGTCAAACATGACCCAGACTTTGATGTTACGGAGGCGGCTGACTATCGACCCTCAGAACGGGGTACACTAGAATGCCAACTAAGTAATCTGGCGGATGAAATCGCCTACAATACCAGCGATTTGGATGATGGGCTGCGCAGTGGGTTGCTCGACCCAGCAGAGGTCAGCCAGTTGGAGATAGCGCAGCATATATGCCAGAGTTTGCGTGAAGATTCGAGTGCAGATTCAACGATTGATCTGGGCACCCCGCTCCAACGACACCGCTTTATTCGTCGGCTTGTCGCCACCAAAGTCACCGATGTTATCCAGACGACCCATCAGGCAATTAAGGATGCAGGGATCACATCACTGGCCGATTTGCGCAATCACCCTGTCAATGTTGCCGATTACTCGCCAAAATTGAAAGCCTGTAATACGGAACTGCGTCGCTATCTTTATAATCGCTTTTATCGACATCACCGCGTCATGCGCATGTCTGTCAAAGCCGGGCGGCTCATCACCGACCTGTATCAAGCCTACGTCAATGAGCCGTTGCAGCTACCCACCGAGATTCAACAGCAGTACGCACTGAGCGTCAACGCGCAAACAACACCGCTCACAACGCCTATCATCGACCAAGCATCCATCAACCAAAGTAAGTTAGCTCGTGTGATTTGTGATTATATTGCGGGTATGACCGACCGCTATGCCATTCAGGAACACCAGAGATTGTTTGACTATGAGGAACGATCATGAGACGCAAGACTTTTACATCACGCCCCCAACGAGTCGCCCTATTTGTCACCTGTATGGTGGATATGATCTATCCCCAAGTCGGGATGGCAACGGTTGAATTGTTGGAAAAGCAAGGGCTAGAGGTTGTCTTTATTGAGGAGCAGACTTGTTGTGGGCAACCAGCCTTTAACGCGGGGTATCGTGACGAGGCTCGCCAGCTTGCCAAACGCTTTGTCAATATCTTTGAGCCATTGTTGAGTCAACGCCGTGTTGATGCCATTGTTGCCCCTAGCGGCAGTTGCACGGCGATGGTAAGCCACTTCTACCATTTGTTACTCTCCGAAGATAGCACGGGGGAGGAACAGTATCGAGCTGCACGTGTTGCCGAGGCCACCTTTGAGTTGACTGAGTTTCTGGTTGATGTCCTTGGCGTTAGTAATGTGCAAGCGCACTTTGAGGGCAGACTCACCTATCATGCCTGCTGTCATCTTTTGCGAGAGCTTCATGTCGATGAGCAGCCACGCACACTGCTTCGTCATGTGCAAAATGCGTCACTCATTGAACTCGCAGAAGCGGAGGAATGCTGTGGATTTGGTGGTCTATTCTCTGTAAAAAATTCGGATATCAGTACGGCGATGGGGCAACGAAAGACACGTAATTTAGCCAATAGTGGTGCAGATGTGGTGACACTGTGCGATGTAAGTTGCATGACCCATCTCAACGGTTTGTTGGAACGACAGGCGCAGCCGTGTCGTGCCGTGCATATTGCAGAAGTGCTGAATAATCAGGTGAAAGTTGATAGAGAACAACAGGGCGTTTCACAAAATATGTCACCTCAACCAAACCCAGTGATATTCCATGATGTGACACCGCCACCTAGCTCACAGGCGGAGTACGTCGCCCGTAATCGCAGCACAGAGAAGCCGCAGCCCTCTCGTCGCTGGCAGGATTCGCGTGAAGGGTAAGGATAGAAGGTTATGACAGCAACATCAACGATTAATCTATATGCACCCTATAAAGATCGCATCCATAACGCATTGAATGACAAGCAGCTACGCACAGCCATTGGTCGTTCAACCGCCAAACTCACGAGTGCGCGTGTGCAGGGTATGGGGGCGGTCGATGCGCAGAAATTGCGTGACCAAGGACGGCAGATCAAGGAGTTTACCCTGCGCAATCTGCCTGATCTGTTGGAGGAGTTGGAACGCAATATCACGATGAACGGTGGGCATGTGCATTGGGCGCATGATGCCACCGAAGCCAACAACATTGTGCTGGAGATTGCACGTAACCACAATGTCCAAAAAGTGGTTAAGTCCAAGTCGATGGTGACAGAGGAAATTCATCTTAACGCTGCACTGGAATATGCAGGTATCCGCGCGATTGAGACGGACTTGGGGGAATATATCATCCAGCTTGCCAATGAACCACCCAGCCATATCGTTGCCCCTGTAATGCACAAACGTATCGAGGATATCAGCGAAATTTTCCAGCGCGAATTGGATATGCAGCCCAGCTATGACGCTGAGTTGATGTGTAGCATTGCGCGCCAGCGGCTACGCAAGGAATTTTTGACGGCAGATATGGGTATCAGTGGTTGTAACTTTGCCATTGCCGAAACTGGAACCGTCTGCATTGTCACCAATGAGGGCAATGGGCGCATGATCACCAGTATGCCCCGTGTGTATGTGGCCGTGATGGGCATCGAAAAGCTGGTCCCACGCGTTGAAGATGCGTTTCTCATGTATCAGCTTCTCTGCCGCAGCGCAACAGGACAGCAAGCTAGTGTCTATCTGTCGATGACCAGTGGACCCGCACGACACACAACTCGTCAACAAGACGTAGATGGCCCCACCGAATTTCATGTTGTTCTGCTTGATAACGGACGCAGCGACATGCTTGCCAATGGCTATGGCGAAGCACTCATGTGTATTCGCTGTGGCGCCTGTCTCAATGTCTGCCCTGTGTACAATGAAATCGGTGGACACGCCTATGGTAGCCCTTACAGCGGACCCATCGGCGCGGTCATCAGCCCACAACTCAACATCCATATGACCGAGGCGAACCAACTGCCCCATGCCAGCACACTCTGTGGAGCATGTCGTGAAGCTTGCCCTGTCAAAATTGATCTACCAAAGTTGCTATTGGATTTGCGTAGCGATCAGGTCAAAAATGACGAAAACACATGGTTTGACAGAACGGCTATCCAGGGCTTTGTGCAGACGATGAAAAGCCGCGGTCGCTATGAAAGTGTGGGCAAACTTGCCAGTGCAACCACCAACATCATGGCCGGATTCAATGGCGGTAACATTCGCTTTATGCCACCACCGTTGTCGGCATGGACCGAGAGCCGGAATTTTCCACCGTTGGCGCGCAAGAGTTTTCGGGCGATGTGGCGAGAGCGCAACAAGGCATAAAATCAAAAATGGCAATTGGGAATCCCAATCGCCATTTTAATCATTATAAACCATATTTTGTTCCATAGTGGTTTAGACACCTACTTTGGGGTTAGCTGATTCAGCCGTTGCCGCCGCTGGTCACAGCCACAGTCACGTCCTGTTATGCGTGTGTATGTCTTGGCAAGTTGGTCTAGTCCTGTCATCTGTGTCAAGTCCGCTACACGGTCGCCAAGTTTCTTGCCTGCTTTCAAACCAGTTTTTACTTTCATTCTTGTGCTTCCTTTCATTTGAGAAATCAACCAGTGTTCCTATCATAGGCGGTGTCCCTATGATAGGTATTCAATCATCACGGTAGTATAATGCAACGGATATAAATTGTACGTAGTCTTACGTCCTGTTAGAGATGCAATATCCACGAATGATGCATTCGCTCAATTGAGTGAATCTACATTCATCACGTCTCAATCATCTATTTTGTGTTTCTCAGAGTTAAAATTGACACCCAAACAAGTTCTGATAAGAATGTACTCACTTCTGTCTCTGTAATCCCAAATGCACTGGAATAGCTATCATGTAACGTCAAATCAACCAGATTATTCAAAGCTGATAGGGTCCATCATCCAGTTTGACACCATATTGCTTGGCATTGTCTTCTAAATAGGAGCGAATCGCATCTTTTAATTCTTCCGCCGTTTCACAGGACTCTTTGCCAAAATCAAAACGGAGGACAGGGTATGTTTCCCATTCATGGTCACTCTCTGCAATCCATAAGCCCTCAAACATCTCTCGTTGTCCCCGAAAGACCGCTTCTAATGTTGAAACAAATAGCTCTTGCGGCGAATACATAAAGCCTATCAGTTTACATTTCAGACTCATCCAACTCATCCAGTTCTCGTTCAATTTCCTCAATCGATGGGAGGCTAGACTTGAGGTCGTCCGGTAGCGATTGGGTGAGTTGATGTTCAGAAACGCCAATCGGTTTCTGAATGTCGCGTAGCGCATACTCGGCGATGGTCTGATTTTTATCTCTACAGATCAAAATACCAATTGTTGGCTGCTCAACCTCGCTGCCTAATTGATCATCAACCACCGAAAGATAGAAGTTCAGTTTACCTGCGTACTCAGGTCGAAAGCGAGTCTCTTTTAACTCGATAACCACATAGCAGTGCAGCTTAACGTGGTAAAAAAGCAAATCAATGTAAAAATCTTGTCCATCAACTTCTAAATGATACTGTCTGCCAAAGAAGGAAAATCCAGCACCCAATTCCATCAGAAATTTGGTGATATGCTCGACCAATCCAGCTTCGAGGTCACGTTCGTCATGGTCTTTTGTTAACCGGAGAAAATCAAAAATATAGGGGTCTTTTAGTGTCTGTCGGGCAAGATCAGACTGCGGTTTCGGCAGGGTGGCGTCAAAGTTGTTAAGTGCTTTTCCTTCTCGGTGATAAAGTTTGCTTTCAATATGATGGATTAAAATGGCTCGGCTCCAACTATAATGGATTGTATTACGCACATAGTATAGTGCCTCTTCTAAATTTTTACACTTGGACATAATAACTATATTATGTCCCCAAGGGATGCGAGTAATTTTATCTGTAATCCATTCTTCCCATGTCTCACCATTCTGAATGCTGGCTGTAGCGTCCAATTGCGCAACAAGTTGTTGCGCAATTGGACGCAACTCATCTGAGGTTGTTTTATTAAATTTACTGTAGAACAAATACCACTGGCGAGCAGTTTCAAGATTGCGTTTTGAAAAACCTTTCATATCAGGGAATTCTGTTTGTAAGTCATTACTCAATTGTCGAATAAATCCACTACCCCACTGAGTCGTTGCTTGTTTGTCCACAATTTCTGCGCCCAAGTTCCAGTATAGCATTAGTAGCTCTTGGTTGACCTTAATAGCGGCTTTTATCTGAGTATTGCGAATTTTTGATTTTATATCCAAGAGCCACTCCTTGTATTGCTGATCACCTGTCAGTTCAAAACTCATACCCTACTCGCTCCCCAACAAAACCCCGGCCGCCACCAACTGCTCAATCACATCCGTATCCATCCCCATATCCGCCAAAATCACACGACCATCCTGCCCCAACCCCGGCGGATGCGAGCGAATCGACGTGGGTGTCTCGGAAAAAATCACAGGGTGACGCATGGCGATGTAGGTTTCGTCGGTCGGTGGGTGTACGTGATGCTCGAAGAAGTTGACGGCAGCGAGATGCTCATCCTCCATGAGCGATTCGAGTGTATGCACGTTCATAAAGGGGATGTCGTGGTCGATGAAGAACGCTGCCCACTGCTTGGTAGTGCGTGTCACCATGATGGTTTCGAGGATGACGGAGAGTTCGGCCATGTGTAGACGGCGTTTGGCAATGGTTTCAAAGCGTGGGTCGTTGTCCATGAGATGGCTTAGGTCCGCTTCACCTGCACCAAGTAGATCACGCCAATGTTTATCCACATAGGGCATGATGGCAAGATAACCGTCTTGGGTTTTGAAGGGGCGATTGTGGGCGTGGGACGTGCGTGGATAGCTCATCGGTCCCCGTGATGGTTCCCAGACAGCACCTGCCAGGTGTTCGGGTAGCAGATAGGAGACAACGCTCTCAAACATGGGCACTTCGACGTGTTGACCTTCGCCCGTGCGTTCACGGTGAAGCAGAGCGGCAAGGACGGCGTAGAGGGCGTGCAGTGCGGTGGTTTTGTCGGCGATGAGCGTGTTGACATTGCGTGGCTGGGGGTCGCCGTCCATGTACGTGATGAGAGAGGCTGCGCCGGAGATGGCCTGCACGGTGTCATCATAGGCGGCGATCCCACTGTAGGGACCGTCGCTGCCAAAACCGACGATGTGGGTGTAGATGATCTGCGGGTTGATGGCCTTGACCTGCTCGTAGCCATACCCTAGCCGTTCGATGGCCTGTGGGCGGATGTTGTGGATCAACACGTCTGCCCATTCGATCAACGCACGGAGTGCCGGGGCTGACTCTGGCTTTTTGAGGTCCAGCACAATCGAGCGTTTGTTGCGATTGAGCGTCATGTAGAGTGTGCCAAACTCTGAGTTGGGGTCGTTGGGGGGCGAGAAGCCTGTTCGTCGCACGATGTCACCGATGGGGGATTCGAGGCGGATGATTTCTGCCCCCAAATCGCCCATGATTTGTGTGGCATAGGGTCCAACAACAACGGCGGTCAGGTCTAGGATTTTGTAGCCGTGTAATGGGCCTTGTTTGGTTGATGCTGAATTGTTCATGGTCATTTTCTCTTTCATGGTTTACTTGGTGTTGCGCCACTGATGGCGATTGGGTTCATTTTACCATAACGGCATCTTTCAACCCAACGAGGGCAATTTTGTCAAACAGATTGTTAATCTGTGGGTAGGCCAATAGGTTGACAATCTGTTTGACCGGCTTCGTTCCTGTGAAATAAAAAACATAGCGCATGGTTTAGGTAGATGTAAACCATGCGCTATGTTTCAACTGCCGATTCTGTTTTCAAGCTGGGTTTGCCCCAAACATCTCTATGCGAAACCTCACACGCTATCGGGCATCAAACGAGGCAAATCCTGCCGTCACCGGATAGTTGCCTGCAAAAATCTGTGTCGCCTCAGCCTGCACAAACTCGGACGAATAAATGGTCTGGTACGCCTCTGCACTTGCATAGACCGTCATGCCCACGACAATGTTGGGGTCGAAGAGTGAGATCCACTGCATTTCCTGTACCCAACCCTCTTGCTGTGAAAGTGCTTCGAGGAAGACATCACGGGCGGCTTCATAGTCGGCAGCCACAAAGTTTTCATAGGATGAAAGGTCTCGAACAGCCACCTCTAGCACTTGTCCTGACTCGGTGGCAACGGTGGACAGGTCATAGCGGTCTTCGGCGTTGAGCGGACGCAGAACTGTAAAGACTTCAGGATTGAAGGTGGAAAAGAAGGCTGCGGCTTCGGGTCCACCACTCAGTGCTTCGCTGGCAGCTTGGAATGCGGTCATGTCTGTATACTCGGTCATGCCAATGTAGACAGGTGGCTCTGGGGCGGCAAAGGTGAGGAAATCGACAAAGGGGACAAACTCGCGGTCCACATTCGCCCCTGGTTGCGCTTTGAGCAGGTCCACAAAGGCATCGCGCAGGGTGGCAAACTCATCGACATCTTGGTCGGCATTGAGACGACGGATGGCAATCTCGGTGGCAGGACCGTTGTACATTGCTTCATCGGCTTCGCTGCCATCATGCATATCCATCATGTCCCAAATTGCGAAGGTCTTCACTTGGAATGGTAGCACTGGTGGTGCTTGCGCAAATAGGGAGGTCAGCAATTGTGCATCGGTGACAAGCGCGGTTTTGCCATAAACGGCGATACTTGCGCCATAAAACAGGTCATCATAAATGCTCTCCGCCATTAGCGTATCATCATCCACTAGAGTGAGTTTGACAATCTCGCTGCCACCATTCACAAAGTCTGCATTGGTGGTCAATAGGGTGTCATGACCCGCCCACGCCAAGCCATCCACCCCCGGCAGCATCATTGCATTGCCATCGGCGTCAACAATGGCCTGCATCACAGCCTCGCCCGCTCGACCATCTTCGTTGACAGGGATGCGGAAGACACCGCCGCCAAAGTGGACGTAAATGTTGTTTTTGCCATCAAAGACAGCACCTGCCAAACCAAACCCAGAGTCATTGGGCCAGCGTTCATCGGCTGACCAGATAGCAACATCGCCACTCATACGGTCAATTTTGATGACATCCGCAGCTAGACCCACATTGCTCATGTAGATATTGCCCTCATTGTCCAAAGCAACGGCATTACAGATTGCGCCTTCTGGCAACATCCAACTCTCCACAACTTCACCCGATTCAGGGTCAATGGCACGAACCATATTGAGTGCGGTTGGTGGCTGACCAAAGGCATTTTTGTTTGCGCAGGCGATCAGTAGGCCGTTGGCCTCATCCCATGTCATGCCCCAGCCAGAAATGACGCCATCGGCTCCAGCAGCAACCAACTCACTGGCTTCCCCGCTCATGATGTCCACCTTGAGAATTTCACCACTGATGAAACCTGCTACATAGATCGATTCACCATCAATCGCAATGCCTTCGGGATAGAGCATCTCCCCCGGTAGGTCGATGGCCTGTGGGAATGACATCATTCCATCCATGTCATCATGCATCTTATCATCATGCATCTTATCATCATGCATCTTGTCATCATGCATTCCATCGCGCTGCATTGTGCCCGCTGGCATGGGGACACACGCCGCCAAGATGAGCGTAAACAACGTCAGTAAAAGATATATTTTCTTCAAGAGTGGTACTCCTTTTGAATACTATAGGAATTACACAATTGGAGGGGCTTGATATATCAAACCCGCACTAATTACTCATGTAATCCATGACAAACTGTGTAAGTCCTACGTTATAAATTTGTTGTCAAAAGAAGTGTAGCAGCGTGGCGTTAACAGAGGCGTTACGCAGACGTTAACAGCATTTCATCGAGCAGCCGCTGAAATCCATAGGTCTGGGCCAATTCCTGTGCTTTGGTGCGTTGAATGGTGGCCTCTGACTCTGGGAGCAGTGAGGCCATCCACCAACAAATCTGTGTTATAAGGTAGTGGTGGTCAATGGCTTCGGCGTGGGTCAGGGCACGGTTGAATAAGTCGAGAGCGGTTGCATTTTCCCCACGCCTTTTGGCAACCAACCCCAAATTGGCAGTTAATCCAGCAATGCGTTCTGGCAGCTCAAACTGCCGGGCCAGCGTTAACCCTTCACGAAAATAACGTTCGGCAGCATCGATCTGGCCTTGGTTGAGTGTAAGCTCACCATTGGTTGAGAGCAGATAGGGCAGCGCAGAGAGAATGCCCTTTTCACGTGCCATGCGCAACCCCGTTTCAGCATACATCTGCGCGCTGGGATCACCCTGCAAATCAAGATGGTAGGCCAGATTGTTGAGAAAGATGACATGGATGTCGGCAACCTCATGGTCCGAAGATGGGCGGGTGACATCCACCCCTTCTCGATAGAGGCGTATTGCGTTGGTGAGGTCGCCCTGCTTGGCATAGATCTGCGCCATCTCAAACATAGCCCCGCTTATTTTGAAGACGCTATGGCTGGCAGCGTCGGCGTCTTCCTGTTGCCATGTGTCAAGTAGCTCGGCCACCTGCCGAAAATAGGCAGTCGCTTTTTCCAGATTGGTCCCCGGCTGTGCATAGACAACACCCAGTGCAAAGGCTCGGCTAATTTGGTTAGCATATCCCTCGATAGGAAGCTCGCCCGTCTCTTCATCAGCAAGCATACGCAGCTCATCATAACGCCCACTTTGCACCCATGCCAGCACCAATCTGGCATAGAGATAGCTTTGACCAATGGGTAGTTTGAGCGTTGTCTGCTCTTCGATGGTTAGTTGGTCAAAGATGCTTAATGCGGTGCGCATCGTCTGTGCGCTTTCAGTATAGTTGCCGACACGAATGTAAAGGCGACTTAATTCAACCAAAATTTCGATGTGTGTAGTATGGTTACGCAATGTGTGGGCCAATGTTTGTGCTTGCTCATAAAAGCCAATCGACTCCTGCCATGCTGCAACGTTGAACGCCTGTGTACCTGCTTGCATTGCGTATACCAGTGCCTGATCCTGCTTGCCCCCTGCTTCAAAATGATAGGCGAGTTTGCCCGCAACCTGCTCGATGGGCTGGCGTTTCTGGCTGTAATGCCGCTCAAGTGCCTCGGCCACACGTCGATGAAAAATCCGTTGACGCACCTCACCGATCTCTTGGTTGGCAACAGCCAAGGTCAAGTGATGGTCAAAACGATAGCGATACGCGGGTTGCACATGGACAATATGGGCGGCTTGTAACTCTTCTAGCCCCTCCAATGCATTTAGCTCAGAGAGTGCCACCGAGTCTGCCAAAATTTCAAAGTCAAATTCGCGCCCCAGCACAGCAGCCGCACTCAGGACCTGCCACGCTGTGTTCGAAAGACCACTGAGGCGAGTGCGAATCAACGCCTGTACAGTTGGCGGGACCAAGGTTTGTTGGGTTAAGTCGAGGGTGGGCAGACTAGGCAATGTGTCCTCATGTTCATCCATATAACGGACCAACTCCGTGAGGATAAAGGGATTGCCCTCCGATTGTGTCATCAGCCATTGGGCGTCACTACTGGGATTTGCATGCCGCGTAAACTCTGCAATGTCGGCTTGCGTCAGTCGTTGGAGTGGCAGCCGCATTAACGCCCCCTCTCTTGTCAGCGAATCAAGCAAGGTGGTGAGTGCAGTGTCATTGGCAGGTGGACGGGTGGCAGCAATGATGGTAACGGGGACCAATGTTGTGCGAATTTTGCGCAGACAATACCCCAACAGCCCCAGCGTCGATGTGTCAGCCCAGTGCAAATCGTCAATCATGAAAATAATGGGTTGATGCGCTGCCAATGCCAACAACAACTGACTGATCCCTTCCCATAGACGAATTTCGCTGTGCGCGCCCTCAGATTGCGGAACAACACCCGCGTCGGTGTCGTGGCGTGGCATCAAGTCCGGCAGAAGACGTGCCACTTCATGAGCCCAGATTGGCAGCAGGTTCAACGTGGATAGAAGCCGTACTGCCGTTGGTATATGATGCAGTGTCCGCAATGCTTCCACAATCGGCTGGTAGGGCAATTCGGACTCTAGCTCTCTGGCGTGACCGATTAAAGGGAGTGCCGTGTGATTGAGTTGTTGAATGTATTCTGTCAGCAAGCGTGATTTACCGATACCTGCTTCGCCTTCAACAAGCACCAGTTTGTGTGTATTTGTACTATGCGCCAATGAGTCTAACGCGGTCAGGCGACCGACAAAGGGCAGTTCGGTCGGTGTGGATTGGGTCGTGCGGACTTGTGTTGGCGGCAACATTATCATGGGGTCGGGGTGATAGCGATCTGTGATGATAGCATCATAGAGGGCGTGCGTCTCGTCCATCGGAGGCACACCCATCTCATCAATCAACAACTGTTGAAATTGCTCATAGCGACGGATAGCCCCACTACGGTCGCCAGCGAGGTAATGCAAATGAAGGGCGCGACGTTGCAGGTCCTCTTGCAACGGGTCTGCATCCAGTCCCCGAACCAACGCATCAAGCCCAGCACGGTATTGCCCATTTGCTTCGTATAGTTGGCTTAACTGAAGATAACCACGATTGACCAATCGACGATAACGGATCTGTTCGACAGTGCGCCACTGCTCCAAATCCGACAAATCATCAAGCGAGACATTCGCCAGAAAATCATCGCTATAGTGTGATAGGATGGTAGCGAAGGTAATGATATCTGCCACGGAGAGTGTGTCGTTCTTAAATGTACCCTCTATCTGGCGCACATCCACCTCAACTTCATCGGCCAAGAATAATGTGTCGGCCTCCGCAATCAACCATGTCCCAAGCTGTTTGCGCAACCCAGAAAGGATCACGCGCAAATTTTTACGCGCTGCCTGTGGCTCTAAGGTGGGCCATAATAATGGTAATAGGCTGTCGCGCTGGACTGCCTGTGTATGTGCCGCTAGATAGATCAACAGAAGACGGCTTTTACGACGATTGATGGTCAGTGGTTGGGTGTCGAGGGTAAATGTTGGTGTCCCAAACAGTTGAATTTTAAGCATGGGCGCATGATCAGTCATCGGCGGTTAATGTTCGCCAATCCACCAAAATTCTTGCAGGTCCCTCATGATCAAAGTATTCAACACGGATGGCATGATACCCTTCACTCAAAGAAACATCACCACTATATTCAGCCGCCTCTTGGATTTGCCAGCTATCAATCAGCAATTTTTCATCGACATAGAGACGCATCCCATCATCCACCAATGTAAAGAAGCGATAGTCACCTTCCTCGAAATAGTGATGGTATCGCCAGCGTACAGTAAAGCGATCTACCGCAATCGCGTCATCTGGGCTACCCTCGCCCCAATCAAAATTAATCTGTGGATCACCGCGCACAACCTGTGGCTGACCACTAAAGCGTGGATTACTGTAATATTCGCCAATCCAAAGTCGCGCCAAATCGCCACCGCTCTGTTCGCGGTCCGATTCGGCTACCCCTGTAGGCGTAGGCGTTGCTGTACGCTCAATTATAACTGTGGGGGTCGCAGGTAACGTGGGGGTCGCAGGTAACGTGGCAGTCACAGTTAGCGTAACGGTTGCGGTCAACGTAGCTGTTGGTGTTGCAGATTGCGCTGACGTTGGTGTCGTAGTCAATGTTGCTGTTGCAGGTTGGGTTGCTGTTGCAGGTTGGGTTGCTGTTGCGGTTGATGTTGCAACTTCGACCGATGTTGCCGTGACCGTTGGTGTCGCTGTCCACAAGGGCGCAGTTATTGCGGTTGCCGTTGCTGCTGGTGTGGATGTCGGTCTAGATGTACTGGTGGCAGTTGGTTGGGATGTGCGAGTGGCCGTAGGTTTGGGCGTATGGGTCGCTGTGGACGTGGACGTAGGTTTGGGTGTATGAGTCGCTGCAGTGATCTCAATCACGATTGATGTGGTGGTTGGCGTTGCAGTCGGTATGGGTGTAGCCGTTGGTTTTGGTGTCGCCGTTGGTTTTGGTGTCGCAGTAGGTCGCATGGTCGCAGTAGGTCGCATAGTCGCGGTAGGCTGTACCATCACAGCTTTATTATCTTCAACATTTGAAATATCACTGTTTGGCAGCGAAATGGTCTGTCCAATGTAAATTTGATTTGCACTGGTCAGCTTGTTGAGTTGCATCAAGTGGGCGACCGTTGTGTTATTTGCCGCAGCAATGGCACTAAGCGTATCGCCAAATCGAACTGTATAGGTGCCGGGCGCATCATCAATGACAGCACCAACATCTTCAGGGATGCATAGTCGTTGACCAGCATAGATCACATCATGGTCGGCAATATCGTTGGCAATCGCAATATACACCGCATGTACACCATAGCGACTTGCAAGGCCGCGTAGGCTTTGACCTTTCATCACTGTGTGGTAGGTGCGACAGCCCACAGCAACAACCGCTGGCTTCGGGGCATTGTTATAACCGCCCCGTTCCCCATCCATATTGCCTGCGTTGTCCGCATTCGACCATTGATTATCCTGACCAGGGATGATCAATGTTTGACCAACATAGAGTACATTGGCCGACCATAAGTTGTTTGCAGCCATAAGTACACTGACGGATGTGTCGTATTTGTGCGCAATTTTAGAAAGCGTGTCCCCCCACACAACAGTGTGTTTTTGCTCAACATGAATATGATCCGTTACGACATGGTATACCGTCGCTGGGTCGGCAGGGGTTGCCCAAATATTTGTCGTTGGGTTGATCAGCACAATTACCAATCCCATCAATAGACCTGTCAATACTCGTTGTATAAAGCGACGCCATGTTCTCATATACGACTCCTAACCAGTGTTAAAACAGTAAAACAGATTGCCAATCTACGACCTAGTAGCAGATTGGCAATCTGCGATATGATATTCTTTATAACCCTAGCGACCGCCAAACCCCGTCATAGCAATACCTTCGACAAAGTATCGCTGGGCGGCAAAGAACAAGACCAACATCGGCACAACCATCACGGTTGCCGAGGCAAAAATTAGCTCCCAGCGCGCACGGTCCGAGTCATTAAAGAAGTTTACGCCCAGAGCCATCGTATATTTTTCCATGCTGTTGAGATAGATCAGTGGACTCATAAAATCCTGATAGTGCTGAAGCATGGCAAAGACGGTGACGGTGGCGATGACGGGCACAGAGAGTGGCAGTAGGATACGGAAGAGAATCTGCACACGGCTGGCTCCATCAATAAAGGCGGCTTCATCCAACTCCAGCGGCAACCCTCGGAAAAATTGACGCATTAAAAAGACATAGATCGGTGTGGTCGCCAACCAGAAAGGCACGATTAATGGCGCAAAGGTATCGATCCAGCCCAAGGTGCGGAAGATGACAAAGCGCGGCACAAGCGTGACCGCTTCGGGTAACATCATGGTTGCCAGCAGCAGGGCAAAGAAAAATTCGCGTCCGGGCCAGCGTAGTCTCGCAAAGCTGTAGGCTACCATTGCGGATGAGATGACTGTCCCCAGCACGGCCATTGCCACAATGAAGAAGGTGTTGAGCATATAACGTCCAAAGGGGAGAAGCGTAAAGACATCCACATAGTTCGCCCAACGTGGCTCAAATGGCAACCAGTAATTTAACGCGGCCATCGGTCCATCCGGTCCAAAAAATGGTGGTGGTGTCATAAAAATCTCGGTCGGTGCTTTAAACGACGAGATAACCATCCAATAGATGGGGATCGAGAAAAAGATGAGGAATACGGTCATCAAGACCTGAAGAATGGCTAGAAAAATTGGATTGTTGTTTTTAAGACTCATAATGGACCCACCGTTGCGAGATAAAGAATTGGGCAATGGTAAACATCACGACAATGACAAAGAATTCCCACGCCAATGCCGAGGCGTAGCCCATCTTGAAGAATTCAAACCCATTTCGATAGATATTGAGGACAGCAAAGAGCGTTGCATTTTGCGGTCCACCGTTGGTCATAATGATGGCCGGGATAAAGCTCTGGAATGAGTTGATGATGGCGATGACCATGTTATAGAAAATAAAGGGGGTCATTAGCGGTAGGACAATGTGACGCAGACGTCGGAGTGGCCCCGCACCGTCAATACTGGCCGCTTCGAGCATGGAATCAGGGATGCTGCCCAATCCAGCAATAAAAATGACCATTTGGCGACCAATGTACCAGAAAGACATGATCACCATTGCTGGCTTGGCGAGGTCCGCATCAAAGAGCCATTCTTGCGATTCGATGCCCACCCAGTTCAACGCAATATTGAAGATACCAAACTCGACATGGAACATACGCTGCCAGACCACAGACCACGCCACCAACGGGACGATGATGGGCAGATAGAATGCCGCTCGATAGAAATCCCGTCCTTTGATGGCCTGTGTCAATAACATTGCAAGCGAGAAGGAGATGACAAGCTGGACGGGGACGGCAAGGATCGTGTAGAACGCGCTGTTATACAGGCTGAGATTGGCAATACTATCGCCAAACATCTTGGTGAATTGGGCAAATCCCACAAATCTGGGTGGTGTCAACAAATCCCATTTATTAAATGATAGATAGAGGGAATAGACCATCGGGAAGGCAAAAAAGACCAGAAAGCCCACAATAAATGGGGAGGCGAACAGATACCCTGCAAGGACCTCATTGCGCAACAGTGAACTACGTCTCGCAGGTCTTGCCTGTATGCTTGCACTAGCAGCCATAAACGTCACTCCGCTTGATGTTCAAATTGAATAGAGGCGACGTGGTATGCGTCGCCTCTTTCACTGTGATGGTGTGATAGTGTAACGGTGTGATGGTGTGTCAGTGATTGAACACTTCCAGGAAGGGGTCCAGAGTTTCTTGTATGCAAAGAGAACTGCATCCCCTTCCTGGAAGTAAGCGACCGACTTACCGATCTACCGAATACCGACTTACCATCCCTAGCCCTGGTCAGCCCAGTATTCATCCAGCAATGCCTGAACACCTTCGTCAACTGCTGGCAGTACCTCTGCGGCAGTGGCGTCACCAGCGGTCAGTGCATCGTAGGCCATTGGCTGAACAACCTGTGTCCACATCTGTGTACGAGTCACACCACCGATGACATCAACCTCTGAGCGGCTGAAGGCATCCATGAAGGCTTTACCATTGGTCACACCAAAGCGCTCTTCGATAGTCGGAATCCAGAAACTTTCCACCAAGTCATAGCTGTTTGGAATACGGCCAGTTATCTCGGCAAAGATTTTGTTCCCCTCGGTGTCAGCCATGTAGTGAGCGAGGTCCCATGCAGCTTCTACATTGTCCGTCATTGGAATCGCAACACCCTCGGACCAACCACGATGTGGACGTTCACCATCCGCACCCGCAGGCATCATCACGACATCAAACTCGATCTCCTTGCCCTCTTCACGCAGCTCAGGATTGTTCAAGCGACCAAAGTACCAAGCACCTTCGTACTTCATGGCAGCGTTGCCTGTGTCAATGGTGTTTGCGCCACCGCTCATGTCCGCAGCGGTTGGTGAAATGCCCAGTGTGTGGTAGACATCAGAGGCCATCAACTGCACAATGTCAACGATCTCTTGCTGGTTAAACTGTGAAACCGTTGGGTCCACCAGTGAATCGAATTCCTGCGCACCAGTGGCACGGATGTGATGAATATCGCGTACCCAGTTGCCGTTGGCCTGCAAACCGTACATCTTGTTGTCACCCTCTGTGTTGGTGAGTTGCTCGGCGATGCTCAGGAAGTCGTCCATTGTCCAGTCATCGCTTGGATATGCAATGCCTGCTTCGTCGAATGGCTTGCGAGCGTAGAACATGACCATTGTCGCCATCTGCAATGGAATCAAGTAGGTGCTGCCATTGCGTTTGGTGCTTACTTCGATGGTGTTTACATCTGGGAATGGCGCAGTCAGGCCAGTGTCCGCAATGTGGTCATCAATCGGTGCAAGCAGGTCACGATCCGCATAGGTCTGCCATTCCCATCCTTGGAAAGATGACAGATGCGGCGGTGTGCCACCCGCAATCATGGTTTGCAGCTTTGGATAGAAGTTGCTACCTGGATCGGCAACACCCGTGATGTTGACAGACATGCCTTCACTCTGCTCAACAAAGTTGTCGGACAAAATCTGCCACGCAGATGTATCAACCACATCACCCCAAGCCAAGAACTCGACGGGCATGGCAGGTGCAGCCGCAGGTGCATCACCACCATCGCTAGCAGGCGCACCCGCTGGTGCAGCAGGTGCACAAGCAGCCAGCAGCCCCAATGCCGCCGCGCTTTGTCCTGCAATCATCAAAAACCGACGACGTGAAAGTTTTGTATTCGTCATTGGTGTAACTTCTCCTCTTATTTGTCAATTACCGTTCAGATAGAGCTATCTTTCATAACTCCGCAAAATATATTTTAAGGTTAGACCATTTTCGGATTCTCACAAAAATGTTCGGTCTGACCTACTTAACAAACCACTCAACACCGCTACCGCGCCGGAATCTGAGGAGGCTCCGGTGCTAAATCCATCTCCTGTAGCACACCTACCAAAGAGAAATTGGCAGAGAATGCAAGCAAGGCTGGGGCAAGGAGGATCAGCGGCAGTGTTAGCCCAATGCTGATCAACAGCATCACCACTTGAAAAACAAACATCAAGAAGCTATATAATGGATAACGTAGCGTCAGTAAGAGTGAATTTCGTGCAATCAGGCGTATATTTGGTTCATCCTGCTGCCAGTAAAGTGGTAAGACATATTGCAACAAGAGCAGAATGAGCAGTAAAATCCAAACCCAGGCGATGCCGATGACGCGCATCCAGCTTGCTTCGCCTTGCATATAAAACCAGATGTTAAAGATAACGGCGAGAGGTGCGAGTAGCGTCAGGGCAAAAATCAGCCAGCTTCGGCCAATATTTTGCCGAGCCTCTTGCCAGAAGAAGCCCGTGTCCACCCGCTTGTAGTTGGCAACGCGGTTTGCCACATGGTTCATTGCCAACGTCACCGGGCCAGCAGGCAAAATCAAAACAGTTCCCAGCCACCAAATCAGGCTGAGAAATACACATAAAAATAAATCTTCATAGACCGCTTTTAGGATGCGACCCATGACCGTAAATGCCTTCATTCGTTTCTCTCAATTTTCAATAAGTTATGAAATACACGCGAATGCCTTGATTGTACCAGCGATAGAAGGCTTGTGCAAAGTTTATAGGTTAAGACTTACGCAGTTCTCAGAAATCCGACTTTTGAGAAAAGTCGGATTTCTTTGGTTCAAGAATGTTACCAAGCCACAAACAGCCCAACATCTTTGCCGATATAAATATAGTCATCAGTCGCAAGCTGTGCTTCTAACCGGGCAACGAGTTCCTGCAATCGAGTTTCTGTCGCCATTGCTCGATTTTCGCTGCTTGATAAAATGTAGGCAATGATCGGCTCTATTTCAATGACATGAAGCGCATCACCTTCCACCCGATGCAATTCGAGATGATCAAATTGCTCGCCAATCAACGACTGCCCATTTTCCAAGCTGAAGGGTAAAGGTCCCATACGCACCCACGAATCGTTGGGCACTAAGTGAGCGGCCATATCCTTCAGCTCACGTAGATGACCAGCACCGTTTGTCACAGCAACAAAACGACCATCTGGTTTGAGCACTCGACGCACTTCTGCGATGGCTTTGGGGATACTTGGCACATGATAGAGCATGTGGTTGGCGGTGACAACATCAAAGCGGTTATCCTCGAAGGGTAGCTCTTCAATGTTGGCGTCTTGAAAACGAAAATCAACGGAGTGGCTCGCCAACACGCTCTGCGCCTCCGCCACCATGCCTGGCGACAAGTCGGTCAGCGTGATGGTGCAATGCGTAGGGATACGGCTCAGGTTTGCAGATGTCTGCCATAGCCAGCCGGGACCACAACCACATTCGAGCACATGAAACTGCGTCTGGTCATCTTGATATTCCACAGACGTTACCAGAAGACCAGACGCAGTTTCATGTGCTCGAATGTGGTTGTGGTCCCGGCTGGCTATGGCAGACATCTGCAAACCTGAGCCGT
>JBCCFC010000043.1:0-21688 GCA_039029935.1 Chloroflexota bacterium | reverse complement strand
TTACCTTTGAAGATTACTCTTCATTTTACCAACGATGCAGCCGACGCTGACAGAAAGCCGAGAATAGCACCAAGGACTACATTAAAAGATTGTACCGACAACGCCTGTCTTTTAGCTCTTTCCGCATCCTCTGCCTGTAGAGCCTCAAGGAAGAACGCTTGAAAATCTTCATTTTCCTCATCTATATACTCTTGGATTTCCGCCTTATCTGGGAGGAGTTCTATATTGAAATAGGCAAGGTAGCCCGTCGATGCAAAGAGAAGCGAATAGACGACAAGAAGAATAAGCCAGAAGTCCATCCGAGTTTGCTTATTCTCTTTCACACGAGTTTCTGTTTTGTTGGTCGACACATTAGACATAATAAGCTCCTGTGGTTATTTGAATGAACGAATCAATACAATATAGCCCATTATGCGCCCATTTGTCGTTGTTGTCTGTCGAACAAAGCGCTACATTCTTGTAGAACAAACAATGATTTTTTTGTCATTGTTTGTTCTACAAAGGTCTACAAACGATACTGTCTTATAGTAATATGCCCAAGGAAAATCTTGGGGTCAACTCGTTGAGGATTCTTTGAAATAAACTTTTTATTCATAGGTGTGTACTACACATGAAATCATTACCAATCGGCATATACGAAAAAGCCCTCCCATTCAAGGTGGACTGGCACGAACGGCTTGACGTTGCCAAATCAGTCGGCTTTGACTTTGTTGAAATCTCAATTGATGAGAGCGAAGAGCGGCGCACCCGTCTTGACTGGAACCAGCAGGAACGGGCTAATCTGCGTGATGCAATCGTCCAATCGGGCATTCCATTGACAACGCTGTGTCTGAGCGCACATCGCAAGTTTCCCTATGGCAGTGCGGACCCGGCTATTGTGGCCGAGGCCGACGTCATCATGCGCAAGGCTGTTGACTTTGCGGTAGATATTGGGGTCCGTGTGATTCAACTGGCGGGCTACTACGTCTATTACGAACCGCATGTCGATGGCAGCTATGCACGGTACAAAGCGGGGCTGGCGCGTGGGCTGGAGTATGCTAGCAAAGCAGGGGTGATGTTGGCGTTGGAAAATATGGATGGCAACGATGTCATATCAGTAAGCAAGGCGATGGAGTTTGTGACCGCCTTCAATTCGCCCTACTTCCAACTCTACCCGGATATTGGCAATTTAGCCGAACATGAACTGGATGTCTGTGCCGAGCTACTCTTGGGCAAGGGACATTATGTCGGTGTTCATGTTAAGGACACGCTGCCCGGCGAGCCGCGCCGTGTGCCTTTTGGGGAAGGTGTAACGCCTTTTGTCGATGCATTTGCGACATTGGCCGAGATCGGCTTTAATGGGCCTATATTGTTGGAAATGTGGAATGACGATTCACCTGATTCGTTGGACATCGTGCGCAATGCACGGACGTGGGTGATGTCAAAAATGGCTGAAGGGGGCTTGATAGATAATGGGTAAACGACAGATTGAAGGCGTAATCTTTGATATGGATGGGTTGCTGGTTGACTCGGAACCCGTATGGGACCGTGCGCGAGCGGCTTTGGCGGCGCAATATGGCAAGTCATGGACGACCGCCGACCACCATAACGTGATGGGTGTCAGCACTGCCGAATGGACCGAGTATATGATCAATCACTTTGGCGCAACCATGCCGCCTGAAGAGATGCAGAAATTGGTCATTGACCAGATGGTCGCCATGTATAACGAGCGGATTCCGTTCTTTCCGGGTGCGGTGGAATTGGTCCAAACCGTTGCCGCCAACTATCCAACGGGACTGGCATCGGGATCGCCCCGTCAACTCATCGACATTGTTACAGGATACGAAGCCTTTGAGGGATGCTTTCAAGTGATTCTGTCTGCGGATGAGATTGGCAAGGGAAAACCTGCGCCCGATGTCTACCTCGCAACCGCAGAGCGCATGGGCATCGACCCCATCAAATGTGCCTGTCTGGAAGATTCCGGCTTTGGTATTCTATCCGGCAAAGCCGCAGGCATGATGGTCATTGCCGTGCCAGATGAACGCTTCCCACCAGTGGATGAGTATCTTGCTAAAGCCGACATTGTGCTGGGTTCACTGGCTGACTTTTCGCTGGAGCTATTGGAGAATGCCTAATGCCACGTTTTGATGTCACGACCATCGGTGAAGGACAGCTGCGCTATTCTGTTCCAGCGGGTGTACGCTTGGAAGAGGCTGATCAACTGGATGTCCACGTGGCTGGAACCGAGGCAAATGTCACGGGCTTGCTGTCGCGCTTGGGCTGGAATTGCGGCTGGGTGAGTAGCCTTCCGAATACGCCGATGGGACGACGCGTCTACAATCGATTTCACCAATCTGGTCTTGATCTCTCGGCAGTGGCATGGTCCAACAGCCATCGGTTGGCAACCTATTATGTTGAATATGCCGAGCCGCCACGCACCACGCAGGTCTACTATGATCGCGCCGACACCTGCTTCACCAATATGCAGCCGGGGCAAATCGACTGGGATTACCTGCTCGATACCCGTCTGCTCCATATTTCTGGTTTAACCGCACCGCTCTCCCCTTCCATCCTCACTATCATGACCGAGGCAGTAGACCAAGCGAGTGCCGCAGGTGTGGCCGTCAGTTTTGACATGAACTACCGCTCGCGGTTATGGACACCGGAAGAGGCGGCAGCAACTGTCGGCCCACTGATTGAGAAGGTTGACTTGCTCTTCTTTGGTCGCGGTGATGCCAGCATTGTCTTTGGTATTGATGGATCGCCACAAGAAATTGTTGAAGCATTGGGTCAGCGGAGTAGTGCCAACTACATTGTCACCTCAATGGCGGATGATGGCATTATTGGCTGGGATCGACAGGCATTCTACCGTGAACCCGCCCGTGATGTCGTCATTCTCGACCGCATCGGTGCTGGCGATGGTATGGTCGCTGGTGTCATTGACGGGTGGTTACAGAACGACTTTGCGCTGGGGTTACGCATAGGCGCGCTGACCGCGGCGTTAGCGTTGAGTCAATACGGGGATCAGGTTGTCACCAACCGTGAGGAAGTCAACATGCTGTTGGTGTCTGATGGAAAGACGATTACTCGCTAAAGAGAGACATTCATATGAGCTTCGAGACCTATCTCAATCAAACGCTGCCAACCATTTCTGAGGCAGCACAAAATGCACTTGAACAAGGCGCACAAGACCCTGCACTGTTTACTCCTTTTGAACGTGCGACTGAACTGATGAACCTTGGCTATGTCGCGGTTGAAACGGGCTATTGTCTCAATGAAGATGGCTCGGCCTTTGTCAATGTGTTGACCGATATGCCTGATGTCACGCCCGCTATGTAGCATTGGTGGTTTGGCTGGCACGGCGATCATATCGACAAATATCGGCTGTGGCATCCCAAGGATCACCTCGGCATCCATTGGCAAGATGGTAGCGACGGGCAAGCGTCCTACATTGGTCGAGTTTCTATGGTTCATGAGTATATTGGCAAACGCGCAGAGCAAATCGCCATTCATTTCCATCAACCTGCTTCAATTGGCCTACCTAATTTTGATGACGATTCATCAGATGCTGTCTACATTTTTGCAAAAGCGGGTCCAGCCAGCGGCCCACCCGTATACTTTAGCAGATTGATTCATCAGGTACGTACAACACCCAACGGTGCGGAGATGCGGTCACGCTTTTGGGTTGGGGGCAGATATATCACGGCCAAGGATGGGCAGTTGATGGGCAGGATCATTTCGCCCATTGCGCGTCGTGTACGCAAAATTCCAGAGCAATTTGCTCGCGATCTGCTGATACATTGTGCAGAGGAGATGTCAAATCTTGCAAGTATTTTGCCCAAGCTTTATGCTGAACAAGCACAATAGAAAATATATATTGATATAAAGTAGAGGGGGAGTGAAAATGATTTTTACAAGAGATGAAGACGAATACAGTGTCTATGCGACATTTCCAACCGTACATGGAGAGGACGTATATGAGTGTGATTTCTCAATTTGTGGGAATCCTGTTTGCGATTGTAGTCGAGTCACTATCGACTTTTCGCCAGTATCTTTGTCACATGAAGATGAGCAATCATCGACGCACAAACAGGATTAGTCGTCATTAAACCGAGTGGCAAGATGTTTGATGAACTGACACCGGAAAACATGGTCGTGGTCGATCTCGACTGCCGGCGTTTCCAGCATTGGACTGTTTTGAAGCACCGAGCAACTATGTTTTTGCCTTTAAGGGCTTTGTAGACTGCAACTGGCTTCAGGTATTAGAAGTGGGGATTGACCCAGCCCATGCCTCGTTTTTACATCGCGTCTTTGAAGATGAGGACCCGACCGAGCAGTATGGAAAACAATTTCGAGATCAAGCTGCCGATTCGGGTATCCCCATTACGCGTTTGCTGCGAGAGCATTATCGCCCCAAAAGCACAACATCTGCCACGCTCTCTCTTTGAGGCAATGGGATTTCTGCGTGACAGTACGATGTTTCGTCAAAAGCTGGGTGATGTTTTTGTCGATTACATGCTCTCGATCAAAGAATTTGAATTCAATCGGTTCATGTCCGAAGTGACCGATTGGGAGCATCGAGAGTATTTTAGCCTATTTTAGCCTGTTTTAGCCCTATTTTTAGCCAATGCTTACCGCTCACCCGCACCCCCATGCGCAACCGACCATTCAATTGGGTTATGCAAAAAGCTTTCCACCTCGGTTAACGTTTCCACATCAAAGTAATTATTCTGCTTACACACATCCAGCACATCCCACCACGTCGCCAAATAGTGTAACTGGATATCAGCGTCCTGCAATATCTGTTTGGCTTGCGGGAAGATGTCATAGTAAAAGATGATCAGAGTATGTGAGCAGACAGCACCCGCCTTGCGCAGTGCCTCACAAAATTGAATTTTACTCTGCCCATCGGTGGACATATCCTCGACGAGCAAAATGTGGTCGCCCGGCTCAAAGTCACCCTCAATCTGTGCTTTGCGGCCAAATCCTTTCGGCTTCTTGCGTACATATTGCATGGGCAGCATCATGCGGTCGGCAATCCATGCGGCAAAGGGAATGCCCGCTGTCTCCCCGCCTGCCACCGCGTCGATATTCTCAAAGCCAATATCACGCAGTGCCACTGATGTTGCAAAGTCCATCAGTGTGTGTCGGATGCGCGGATAGGAAATCAGCTTGCGACAATCCGTATACACAGGACTCGCCCACCCAGAGGTAAACTTAAACGGCTCCTGCACATTAAAGCGTACCGCCTCCACCTCCAGCAGCATCTTAGCCGTCATCTCCGCCATCACCTCTTTAGGTGGAAAAGTTGTTGATAGATTCATAATTTTGGCTCTATTTGCTCATGCAACACTTTTTAAATTTTTGTCCACTGCCACATGGACATGGATCATTTCGTTTAACTCGCACGGTCATTCTTGGTCTCTGTGGCAACCCAAAACCTTGTCTTTTGAGATAATTGCCATAGAGCGTTTTGAGATTGGTATGACGAGTTCGGGTTTGTTTGTACCACATGGGGTAGGAGGTTTCTGTGATTCGTTTTAGTTCTCTGATATTGCCAACAACCCCCACATCAGAATCAGGTTCTTCGAGCGGTTTCCACTGGCGTTTTTTATAGTCAATGGCGTACGCTGCAACCTCTGTACCTCTTCCCATGCCCTCACCAAAATAGATGCAGTTGATAATCACGTTCGTACAGAGACAGTTTTTCTTGACACAATACTGGTCATGCAATAGATACCGTTGTCCATCAAGATGGATGAAAAAATGATCCGTATAGGGCAAGATATCCGAATAGCTCATTAAGGCACTATTTTCCTCAATATCGGCCATTGGGAAGTTGGCCTCAAGCGCATGAAGGTCCGCCTCTTCTGTAACATGTTGTTTGTGGAGCATATATTCTCTATAGAGGAATTTATAATCTTCTTCCTCAAGTAGGCGATTCATGGTTAGATCAAACACCCTATGCTGTGGTAGCTCGTCTGGCTTATCAGGACGAACCTCGACATCATGATTTTCAACATCGACCGTGATGCTTGTAATGGGTATAGACTGATGATCGTCAGATACATCAAAAAGATTGACTGTCACGCGGTTGCACATACAGAGCGGGTTCCCGCATATCGACAACTGACACTCCATCGCATCTGTCTCATCTTCACCCGGCAATGTGGCAAAAATTTTCTGTCCTATCTCATCTTTTGTAAATATCATGCCTCTCTCCTAATCCTTTATATCTTGAGATGTCTGTCGTTATTACATCCCACTTTTCACTCTTCACTTTTCACTCTCTCTCCTACCATCATCAAGCCCAACTGCTCCACCGAGACATCCTCATTCTCAACAAAGCCCATAATTTCACCATCGAACATCACGGCAATACGGTCGGAAAGGTTAAGGATTTCGTCTAAGTCTTCGGAAATCAACAGCGTTGCCAGTCCATCAGCGCGCTGTTGTAGTAGTTGGCTGTGGATGTATTCGATGGCTCCGATGTCTACCCCACGAGTCGGCTGGGCGGCAATCAACACACGTGGTTTGCGCGCCAACTCACGCGCCATCACTACTTTTTGGATGTTGCCACCAGAGAGATTTTTGACCAGTGTATCCTGGCTGGGTGTTTTGATGTTAAAGCTGTCAATCATGCGTGTTGCATGAGCCATAATCGTTTTGAAGTTGAGAAAAACCGATTGGCTAAATGGTGTACGGCTGTGGTCTTGCAGAATGAGGTTTTCGGCCACGCTAAAGTCCTTGACAACGCCGTCGTGCATACGCTCTTCGGGGATGTAGGAGAGACCAGCGTCAAGGCGTTGCGATGGTGGGAGCGCATTGGCAGCTTGCCCGTCGAGCATGATTTGCCCGTCGCCGATGGCTTGTAGGCCAGCGATGGCCTCGGCCAAGGGTTTTTGTCCATTGCCCGATACACCTGCCACACCCACGATTTCGCCACTATGCACATCTAGATTGATGTTGCGCAATACCTGATGTCCCTGCTCATTGGTCACACTCACGTCGTCCAGTTTTAGGCGTACATCGCCCTGTTCAACCGCATCTCGCTCGCGTTCAAAGGAAACTTCGCGACCGACCATCATCTGTGCCAAATCTTCTTTGGTCACGTCAGCCGTCGCACTCGTACCAACCACACGGCCATCGCGTAGCACGGTTACGCGGTCGGTGAGGGCAAAAATTTCGTGGAGTTTGTGCGAGATAAAGATGAGGGCATGACCATCAGCCGCCATCTGCTTGAAGATGACAAAAAGTTCATCGACTTCCTGTGGTGTGAGGACAGCGGTTGGCTCATCCAGCACAAGCAGGGCAGCTCCACGATAGAGGGATTTGATGATTTCCACCCGTTGGCGTTGACCGACGGCTAGCGACGAGATGGTGGCACGTGGATCGATGTTGAGGTTATAGGTTCGGGCGAGTTCGGTGATACGGGCAGAAACAGTATCAAGGTCAAGACGCAGCCCGCTATATTCTTGCAGACCCAGGGCAACATTTTCGGCAACGGTGAGGTTGTTGACGAGCATAAAATGCTGGTGGATCATGCCAATGCCATAGTTGATAGAATCAAGCGGCGATTGAATCTCGATGGGCTGGCCGTTGAGCAAAACCTGCCCTTCGTCGGGTTGATACAGCCCATAAAGAATCTTCATGAGGGTGCTTTTGCCTGCGCCATTTTCACCCAGCAGCGCGTGAATCTCGCCCGCGTTGACATCAAAATCCACATGGTCATTGGCGAGGACGCCAGGGAAGCGTTTGACAACGCCCTGCATGGTGAGGGTGTCGATGCGAGGTAAGCCTGATGGTAGTAAGTTATCGTTTGACATTGATTGTTTACATATAAAATGGTTGCGTAGCTCAGTAGGTCGGTATTCGGTATTGAATACTGAACACCGACCTACTGAACACCGACCTACTGATTACTCAACTTCAACCGTGATCTCACCCGCTATAATCGCCTCTTTGGCGGCTTCTGCGCCAGCAACCGCATCCTCAGACACGCTATCTGAATAGGTCATCACCAAGCCACTGTTTTCCAGCGTGAGTGCATAGGTAGAGCCACCCATCTCGCCTGCTTGGTGCTTCATGATGATGTCGGTCAAGGTTGGAACCCAGTCATAAAGCTGGCTGGAAACCACAATCTCTGGTGCCAATGGACTCTGGTCCGACTGCGTACCCATCCAAGGCACACCAGCGTCATTGGCAACGCCGATTGCACCCACAACCTGCTGTGCCGAACCAGTCAATACATCCGCACCTGCGCCGATGTGGACATTGGCCGCCTCTGCGGCTAGTGCTGTGTCACCAAAGGAACCTGTGTAGGAAACGTTAACCACTGCATCTGGATTGGTCGCCATCACGCCCGCCACAAAGCCATCGATATAAAGCTTGGCATCACCCGCTTCAACCGGACCAACCACACCGATAACACCTGATTCTGAGATGCCAGCGGCCAACACGCCATTGATGTAGCCACCCTCTTCGGCGCGTGCTTCATAGGCAAAGACATTTTCCAAGCCTTCGGACTCACCGGTGTCGGTTGCCGTCCCATAGGCAAAGCTCGTGTCTGGGAAGTCCGGCGCAATCTCAAAGAGTGAACTACCATATTGTGTGCCGTGTGCAATCACCAGATTATACCCATCAGCCGCATAATCACGCAAAGCAGCAGCGGCATCGGTCACGTTAAACATGCCCTCTGTGTAGGCAATCTCAACGACCTCTTCACCACCGTTGTCCGCCTGAATTTGGACCAGAGCGTCATAGATGGCCTGGCTCCACGCAAGATCAGTGGTGGCACTCGGCATGACGATGGCGATGCGGATGGGTGCAATGCCATCTGTCATCTCTTCACCATCACTGGATTCTTCCTCTGCGGTTTCTTCGGATGCAGATTCCTCGGCAGCAGGCTCTTCTGCTGGTGCTTCTGGTGCGGCTGGCGCGCCACAGGCGACAACCAACATCAACATTACCAAGACGACTGATATTAATGATATCTTTTGTTTCATGCTTATTCCTTTAAGTTTTGTTGAGTCATTACTATCCATGTGTGGATAACTATATATAGAAAAGTGATAAGTTCTTGCATCATAGAGAATGATCAGGAGCAGTAAGTCACGGTGAGAGATGAAAATTTCTCGGCCTGTCGTCTAGCAGGCTCAAACAGGGTGTCTCATCAGCGTTTAGGGTACGTTCAGTTTGAGTTTTTTAGCGTGTCTGACAGTTGCGCCGTATCAATTCCCTGTGCTTGTAACAACGCCACCATCTTCGCCATTTGCGCTTCCATTGCATCCGCGCGACGACGCTCCTCTTCTGTACGACGCCGTTCTTCTTCCAACAGTTGCCGTTCTTGTCCAACAAGTGTTTCTGCATGATCCGCACGCTGCTGCTCATGATCCGCACGCCGCTGCTCATGGTCTGCACGTTGCCGCTCAAGCTCCTTACCTTCCTCGCCCGTCAGTAACATTTCACCATCCAGTGTATACCAACGCAACCAATCAAGCGTCAAATCTTCAAACGAACCATGCCATAGACCCAACGATAAGTTAATGTCTTCCAGCAGATAATCGGAGCGCGCGACATATGCATCATCCATCAATTCATAGACAACCAATGTCTCTTGCTGAACGTGGTGGTTATAGTCGAGAATAACGTAGTATTGCACGCCGATTTGAGCATAGGTTTCAAATTTTTCCCCTGCCTCGTTGCCTTTGTTGTTGGACACAATTTCTACCACCACATTGGGTGGTTTGCCATGCTTCCACATGTAATAGGTGCGGTTTTCTTTGTCCCAAATCTCATCACCGTCAGCCACTTGTGTATCCAGCGTAAGCATGATATCTGGTACAATGGCGGGCATTTTGGGTCTATAGTGCAACCCCACATTTGCCATTGCCACAAATGGTTTTTGTAGGTGGTCTGAGACAAAGAGTGAGCGCGCCGCCAAACGTTGTGTCTTTTCGGATGGGATATTGTCCACTGGTTCATCGTCCTCCGTGATGATATCGTCATAGCAGATGTTGTCGTAGAGACTTTCTTCGTCTCCATTTGTGTATAGATGGTTGAAAGAGTCGAACTGATTCGGGGCTAATATGGCAGAGTCCACATACGCTGTCGGTGTGGGATTTTTTAGGGCAAATTGTTCATCAGAAGTTTGGGGGATAAGATACATCTCCGGTTCTTTGACAGCCATTTGATTGACAGGTTTATCTTTTACTAACATCGTCAAACATCCTCCATATACAGGCATAGAATTAGTGTTCGCTCATTATACACACCAACCAATCATCTTGCAATTACACAGATATATTCACATCTCTGAGGCGTTCTTTTGCCATCGTATCCTTAATTTTCACCGCGTTCAAAGGGTCGTGTCAATGCCGCTGGCTGTAAGGCACGTTTGAAGGGGAAGGCCAGTACCAAAATAGTCAGCAGGTAGGGCATCATCACTGCCAAGTCAGACGGGATGTTTAGCCCTAGCACCTGCACCCAGAGTTGGAGTGCATTAATGAGGCTAAAGAGCAGTGCCCCGGTCAACACGCCCCAAGGCGACCAACTGCCAAAGTAGACGAGGGCGACGGCGATAAACCCCAACCCATTGGTGAGATTCTCCTGAAAGATGTTGAGTAGACCAATGGAGAGCGATGCCCCTGCGATACCAGCCATCAACCCGCCAAAGGTGACGGTTGCATAGCGTACCCGCCCGACATCCACGCCCAATGTGTCCGCCGCCTGTGGGTTTTGCCCCACTGCGCGGATGTTGAGTCCCCAGCCCGTGCGGTTGAGAAACCACCACGCAACGGGAACCAGCGCAAAGGCCAGATAGACCAGAATGTTATGCCCCAGAAAAATTTCGCCAAAGATGGGGATGTCACTGAGACATGAGCCGCTGCCTGGTTTGCTACCGGGCAGACAAAAGTGCAGTGCAGAGAATCCATTGACGCCTTCGACTGTGCCGAGTAGGACTTTGAAGAGCAGGCTGGACATGCCTAGCCCAAAGAGATAGAAGCCAATACCGCTGATGCCCTGCTCGGCCTTGAGTGTCACAGAGACAAAGGCCATGCCTAGCCCCATCAATGCCCCGACCAGTGCGGCGGCAATGACACCGATGACGGGACTGCCTGTGACAAAGGTGGCGTAAAAGCCGCTGATAGCCCCCATCAACATCATGCCTTCCACGCCTAAGTTGAGGACACCGGAGCGCTGTGCAAAGGTTTCACCAATGGCTGCGTAGAGATAGGGTGTGGCGAGGCGAATGCCAGAGTGTGCAATGCCGACAACGATGGCAAGGAACGTTAGCTCTTCATTCATGATGCCGCCTCCTCGCTAGAATTTTCTACTGTTTCAGCCTCCGATGTGACTGTTAGTTCTCGACGAGACGCCCGTCTGCGTGACCAGATGTCGCTGCTGACCACAAAGAGAATGATGATGCCCATCATGGTTGTCACCAGCACCTGCGGAACCTGTACTGCCCGTTGCATCTTATCACCGCCGACCAGCAAACCGCCAAAGAGGATGGCCGATGGAATTGCGCCGAGCGGATGTAGCTTGCCAAAGAGTGCAACGACGATGCCTGAAAAGCCATAGCCAGCCGAGACCGAGAGCGGTTCAAACATGCGGTGATGCAAGCCCATGATTTCGATAGCACCCGCTAATCCAGCAAATGCACCGCTCAACGACATCGACAACACCATATATCCCGGCACATTGATCCCTGCATAGCGCGCCGCATGGGGATTCAAGCCCACGGCACGAATGCGATAGCCGATGGTTGTGCGCCAGAGCAGAATATAGACAAGTATCGCCATGATGATGGCAAAGAGAAAGCCGATATGCAGACGGGTTGGCTCGACCAGTAGCCCGTAGAATTCTTTGCTAAAGCCCGTCAACCCCAAATCCCGTGCGGACTCCGTAAAGCCCAGCGACTTGGCGATGTCGGTGAAGCGTGGCAGGTCCGTGATTTTGGGTGTCCGCGCTGAGTGTGGAATGTTGGTTCCAGCGGCCACCTCTGCGGGGTCAATCATCGGGCCACGCAGCAAGAAAAACCCAACCTGCACGGCGATCGCATTCATCATGATGGTGCTGAGAATCTCGTTGACGTTGAGTCGTGCCTTCAACAGCCCTGGAATGCCCGCCCATACAGCTCCTGCTATTGTCCCAGAGATGATGCAGATGATGACGACCAAAATGCTCGGCAACCATTCGCCCAACTGTACGGCCAAGAAAGTGGTCAACAACGCGCCAACAATCAACTGCCCCTCAGCCCCAATATTGATCACCTTGGCACGGAAGGCGATGACAATGCCCAGCCCAACCAGCATCAGTGGCGTGGCCTTGACCAGCGTATCTGCCAACCCATTTTTGTTGGCAAAGGCTCCCTGAAACATGGCTTGGTAGGCTTCCAGTGGGTTTGCACCCAGCAGCACAAGGATGACCGCACCGACAATGAGCGCGCCGATTACCGCTATGAGCGGCAACAAGGCATCCAACAGGGTATCCAGTACGGACGCAACGGTCCTGCGTTTTTTCATCGACATCCTTTCTGATTCGCACCGTATCTCTAAACGGTGTTGAGCATCAAGTTGATTCTTTGGTATTTCTGGTGAGGACGATTGGTAGGCTCAGAGACACTTTCAGACGCGCCAAAATAGGTCCTGCCCACGCAAACGCGTCAACCTCAGCCCAATCTTTTCTGATTCGATATGATAAGCATGAAATGAAGAATAAGTTGTAGAACGACTTAATCTGGGCTATTATTATCGCTATTCATCAAAATGTCAAATCATTTAGAACGTTAATCTATGCTCATTTTCAACATCATCTTTCCAATTTTTGCCATTGCTATTTTGGGATATACGCTCGCCGCAACGGGGTTCCTAAATAAAGAACATATCACAGGTATTTCGCGCTATGTCTTTAACATCGCCATTCCCCTGCTGCTCTTTAACGCCATCAGCAACATGGACCTACCCGCTACTATCGAATGGTCTTTATTCCTTTCGTTCTATATCCCATCCATCCTGATATTTATCGTCATGAATCTGGTTGGGCGATATGTATTTGGCTATCAAGCCACAGGTCACGCCGCCTTTGGGTTGGGCTGTTGTTATGGCAACACAGTCCTGATTGGCATCCCACTGGTGGCCGCCAGTTTTGGCGATGAGGGATTGCTACCGCTTCTGTTGATTATCTCGATTCATGCGGCCATCTTTCTCTCAGCGTCGATTATCACGGCAGAGAGTGGTCAGGGCAGTGCCGGAAAGCGACTCACCGGGCTGGATATTGTTGCGATTCCAATCAAAAAAGTGGTGCAAAATCTATTGGTCGTCGGGCTATTGACTGGTTTATTTTTCAACTATATGGACTTTGCGTTGCCCGAAGCGATTGAGCGGACCATCGAGTTCATTCGTGGGTCGGCCTTGCCCTGTGCGCTCTTGGTGATGGGTGCATCTATGAGCGAATATAAGCTATCTGGTGCGGTTGATAAAGCAATGGTGATTGTGGTGACAAAAATGGTTGTACACCCGTTGTTGGTCTATCTGATGGCCTTTCATGTCTTCGACCTCAATCCGTTGTGGGGAGCCATCGTGGTCATCGCCGCCAGTATGCCTACTGGCATCAACGCGGCACTGTTGGCGCGTGAATACCAAGCAGCCGTTGCGCCCGTTAGCACAGCGGTCCTGCTCTCCACGTTGATGGCGTTGGGATCGATTCCGGTGGTGTTGTCGTTGTTTCTGTAAATCAGTGTTCAGTGGGTCGGTATTCGGTATTCGGTGAATCGGCACTGAATACCGAATACCGACCCACCGACCAACCCCACGTCTGCCGTCACAAACTTAAAGGCTGCTGAATTCATGCAATAGCGCTGTCCTGTTGGCTGTGGACCATCGGGGAAGAGATGTCCCAGATGTGCATCACACTTGCTGCACAGCACCTCGGTGCGACGCATGAAAAAGCTGTTGTCTTCCTTCTCCGTGACACTGTTCTCGTCTATGGGTGCATAGTAGCTAGGCCACCCTGACCCTGAGTTATATTTGGTATCAGAACTAAAGAGTTCAGTGCCACAGCAGACACATAAGTACATGCCCTCTTCCTTGTTATTATTATATTCATTGGCAAAGGGTCGCTCTGTTCCATGCTGTCGAGTCACGCGGTATTGCTCCGGTGTCAACTGCGCCTTCCACTCAGCATCTGTCTTGACCACTTTATCCATTACTGCTTCGTTTGTTGCCATTAGGAACCTCTCAATCTTGTTTATCTATATATCTAATTAATACAACAGCGGATGTTTGCTGTCGTTCGTTTCTTGTTATCCTACTCCATTGTAGCGTCTACTGGCAAATGCTAATGAAATCACGCCTACGCTTGAATGTAAGCGTTTTGTTTGAGGAATAGGCGCATTGCGTTTACAATAGGGACAGATTACTTTTGATTGTGAGGAGGTGCGTATGGACCAGAAACAACGGCAAGACGAGCAGATACCAACCCTTAGCGGCGAGATTGTCTCTCCGCAACAACCGCGGGGAAACCCCAATATCTATTTTATGGATGATTTTGACATTGACGATGAACCATTTGACCCACCACGTCGAACCCGCAGAAAAATCTACACCATCATTATGATTACGCTGTCAATTTTATTAGCACTGATCCTGATTCTCCAACCGCTGATGACGATTGCGCGTTTGAACAACTGGACCGAATGGCAATTCTTCCAGCTCTATGACGCACAACGCGCCCACATTGAACTCTGGGTATCGCTCTTATGATTGGCATTATTGGGTTGGCAGAGGGCGACGTTCGCCTCGTCCCTCATCACCCTCAATGGCAAGAACTTTTTCATATCGAGAAAGAGCGTATTCAAGCACACATCGGCTCGCACATTCTTGATATTCAGCACGTAGGCAGCACGGCCATCTCTGGGATTGTTGCCAAGCCCATTCTTGATATTGCTGTTGCGGTGGAAAACTTTGAGGAGGCAGCGGGTTGTATAGAGCCAATGGCGTCTTTGGGCTATGTGTATCAAGGTGAAAAAGGCATTCCTCGTCGTCGTTTTTTTGTCAAGCAGCAACCTACAGACACAGACATCCTGTACAGCACACACCATGTTCATATGAATGAGTTGGGGTGTGTTGATTGGGAGAACCAGATTTTATTCCGTGATTATTTGCTTCGGCATCCTGATGTGGCACAGGAGTATGCAACGCTAAAATTTCGTTTGGGTGAGGAATATGCTACCGACCGCAAACAGTATGTGTCGGGCAAATCGACCTTTATTACAGATGTTTTAGCGTACGCGAGGGCAGAGAAAGAAGCCGAGTCACCATCAATGGGCATGTAAGCAGCAGCATTAGCTGTGTTGATGAAATACCCAGAAGAAATGAGTGCCCTTGTTAAAGCGCGTAGTTTGGATACGATTTTAGGGAATGAGGACATCTCTGATGGCGACAAATATTTTCTGGAAAGATTTGTCCAAGAGTATGTCCCAAACGAAGTTGGTGGAGCGAGGTGTCCCCAACACCGACATTGTGCTTGGCTTTCACCCACCCTATAAGCGGCCATTCACCGAGTTTGCTGCCGAGTAATGCATCTAGGCGGGGACGGCTTCCATCTCGTTTGGTGACAGTGATGCATTTTCAACAATCTCATAGAATTGTGAGAAGTTTTCTACATTCATTATCGCATCTATGATTGTCTTGAATTTTCTATCCGTCATAATAGATGCCAAAAACTTCTGGACCTGTAGATATTCCTGTGCTGGCGGGTTATAGCGCCACAAGATCAAGTTCAGTATATCTTCACGTCGCGACTCTTGTTCCTGTGCGCGACCTTGTGCGAGACCTTGTTCGCGCCAACGTCGAATGTAGGGTGTATCCAGTACCAATTCATCTTGTTCGATCATCGTTTCAATCATGCGTATTATCTCCTTATCCTGTAATAATGCTAACAATTCCGTCAACAAACGCTGCTGCATTTCCTGTTCAGGTACAGACTTAATCGCCTCATACACCTGCGGCATAATTTCATCGGGTCGCTCAATTTGCGCCTGTCCCAACAAAGGCAGCAAGGCAGGTCGATTCTCGTCCAACAAGTCTTGTGGCTTCAAATCCCACAAACGGATAATATCATACTGCGGGGTGCCCTCCGGGCCAATGTCACCCGTTTGCCGAGACCTCGCACCTGATGATATCCAGTATCCGTGACATTGGTCTTTTCGCCCACGTAAAAGACAACGCTGTGAATTCGTGCGCCTCGCTCTTTGTCGGTAAAGCCTACCACATAATCCAAGATACGAAACCGCATTGGCCGTTTTGAACTTGCGCCTTGAAATTCAATGTGCAGAAGAACATGATTGTCCCCCTCGTTGTCGGCATCATCTTGTTGACGATCTTCTTCAGATGGGACCACTGTCACCCAGAAGACCAAATCTGTGTAGACTGGATTTGGGTTGGGTTGCAGCTCAATGTTTGCCGTTCTGACAGACACCACTTTGCGGTCAAGTAGCCACTCGGCAAAGTCAACAGGTGCTAATTGGACCAGCCGTTTCAGAGGACTATCTGTTTTATTCATGTAATTCTCCTTGTTTGGCTCATCGGTTCTTCGTAGATGAGATTACGTGTAGATTACCACATTTGGGTACATTCCCAAAACTATTCAATCTTGCTGTCTATTTTCACCCATACCAACATTCAATCGTATTTCCCAGATACCAATCTACGTGATTTGAATTTGTACTAACACACAAAACAGAGTATCATTGATATTGTGCTTGGCTTTCACCCACCCTATAAACAACCATTCACCGAGTTTGCTGTCCAGTAATCACAATACGTTCTATCTGTCTTCACACAATATCCACACTCAACCCACGTTCATCCGCGCTCATCCACGTCCCATTTTCTAGCAAGTTGCGCGCTTTAAATTGCTGTTATACAATGAAAACCAACAGTATCTATTCAGTCTGAACCTATTAATTATTTATGGCGCAAACAATCAACACACGAACCAACCCATCCACCACAACCTTATCCAACCGTTTTAGCAGTTTATTCTCGCAGCGAGATTTTCACACCAATTTCACCCTGACCATGATGGCATTGCCGGGGTTAATCTTCCTGCTGGTTTTTGCCTATCTGCCAATGGTCGGGCTGGTCATCGCCTTCAAAGATTATCGCTTTGCCGATGGCATTCTGGGCAGTGCGTGGGTTGGCTTTGAGAATTTTCAATTTCTCTTTGGCACAGACACAGCATGGCGTATCACGCGCAACACACTGTTGATGAACAGCATTTTCATCGCCACAGGCACAGTCGCCTCGCTTGCCATCGCCATCTTGATGAATGAAATCTACACCAGTCGTCTGAGCAAATATTACCAGACCATGCTCTTTTTCCCCTATTTCATTTCATGGGTCATTGTCAGCTACTTTGTCTTTGGCTTTCTCAACGGCAACAATGGCATCGCCAATCAGCTTTTAGAGACGGTTGGTGTCGAGGGCATCCCTTGGTATCGCTCACCCGAATATTGGCCCGCTATCTTGACATTCGCAAACCTATGGAATGGTGTGGGCTTTGGCAGCATCATCTATCTGGCGGGAATCTTGGGGATTGACCCCATCTATTACGAAGCGGCCAAAATTGATGGGGCCAGCAAATGGCAACAGGTTCGCTACATCACGTTGCCACTGTTACTGCCATTGGTGATTATCCTCGTTTTGTTGGCGATTGGCCGCATCTTTAACGCCGACTTTGGTCTCTTTTTCTTTGTCCCGCGCGACAATTCCATGCTCTACAGCACAACCGATGTCATCGACACCTTTGTCTATCGCTCACTGGTCGAGTTGGGTGATATCAGCATGGCGGCGGCAGCAGGATTCTATCAATCCATTGTGGGCTTTGTCATGGTCATTGCCGCCAACTGGATTGTTCGGCGTGTAAATGAGGACTATTCGCTCTTTTAATTGTCTAGGAAGGTATAGAATTGCGGAGCTAGGCATTCTCTAATGCCGGATTTCCCGTGTATAACCCGCACTAGAGAGTGCTTGCTCCACGATTTTTTGTATAATGATATGGCACAACTAACACAACCAGTTCAAACAACAACTGATTTTAACGATATGCCCGTTCGTCGCCCCGGTTCACGTCTCACAGGTGTCCAGATACTCTCTCATATCATTCTGGGCGTTGTCGGCCTGCTCTGTCTCGTCCCCATGATGGTCGTCATTTCCATTTCGCTTTCCGACGAAAAGGCGATTGCCATCAATGGGTATAGCCTGCTCCCACAAGAATTCACGGTGAAGGCGTATACCTATGTGTTACAACAGCCACAGCAGATTTTGCAAGCCTATTTTGTCACCGTGGCAGTCACGGCGATTGGGACAGTACTGGGCTTATTGCTCTCATCGCTGTTGGCCTATGCCCTCTCACGCAAGGATTATAAGCTGCGCAATGTGCTGTCATTCTATGTCTTTTTTACGCTATTATTCAGTGGTGGCATGGTCCCCTTCTATATTCTAGTGACACGCTATCTGGGGCTACGTGACAACATGTTAGCGTTGATTCTGCCCTACATGGTGACGGCGTGGTATGTGTTGATTCTGCGTACATCCTTTTCGCAACTGCCCCAAGACTTGCTTGACGCGGCCCGCATTGATGGCGCAGGCGAGTGGCGCATTTTCTTCCAGATTGTGCTGCCGCTCTCCAAACCCGTGCTGGCGACCATCGGTCTATTCTTTATTCTGCGCTACTGGAATGACTGGTTCCTAGCCTTGCTCTTTATCGACAACAATGCCCTCTACCCGCTGCAATATCTGCTCTATATCTTGATGGCAAATATCAGTTTCCTCGCCTCCAACCCCCAAACAACGGGTGTCCCCATCCCCGTACAATCGGCGCGCATGGCGATGGCGGTGCTGGCCTTTGGCCCTGCCCTGTTTAGCTTTATGCTCTTGCAGAAATATTTTGTGCGCGGGATCACGATTGGCGGGTTGAAAGGGTAGAAAGACGGTGGGTCAGTATTCAGTAGGTCGGTATTCGGTACTGACCTACCGACCTACTGAATACTGACTCACTACAAATTTGTGTTTTATTAAATTTTACCATATATGGACCATACAAAGGAGACAGACATATGTCAAAACGGATAGCATTTACACTGACCACGTTGCTGGTACTGTTGGGGCTGTTGGCGGCTTGTGCGCCTGCTGCGCCTGCGGGTGATGCAATGGATGCGGGGGATGACGGCTTGGTTAGCGTGACCTACACCTATGCAGGTCGTGGTGTGCCAGCGGACTTGCAGGCGGTGCAGGATGCCATGAACGAGATCATCAATGAGTATGGCGTTGACTTGACGTTGGAACCCATCGACTTTGGTGCATACAACGACAAGATGCAGTTGCGTCTGGCAGCGGGCGAGGAATGTGACATCATCTTCACGGCTCCTTGGATCAACAGCTATGCCAACAATGTTGCCAACGGTGCGTTGATGGCCTTGGACGACCTGCTGATTGAGAATGCATCGGGTTTGTGGGACAGTATGCCACCGACCACATGGGATGCGGCGCGTGTCAATGGGACCATCTACGGTGTCATCAACCAACAGATTTTCCCCAAACCTTGGGGGGTCCATCCACGTGCAGACTTGATGGAAAAGTATGGCTTTACGCTCGACACTGTGACCAAATGGGAAGACATGGAACCCTTTATGGAAGCGGTACGTGACGGCGAAGGCATCACGCCTATCTATGCCGACGAACGCGGTGGATCGAGTATGTGGCGCGCGCAATACTATGGCTATGATCCACTGGATGACGGCATTGGGTTTGCCATCATGATGGCTGATGATGAGACATTAACCGTAGTCAACACGCTGGAAACATCAGAGTTCCGCGAGGCGGTTGAACTGTCAAAGAAATGGGTTGATGCGGGCTACTTCCCATCAGAGTTGGCGCCAGCGGATGAGGCACGTGCGGCCTTCCGTGCAGGACTCTTTGGCATGGGCTATCATGTTGAGAAGCCTGGCAATGATGTCGAAGCAGAGGCTGCGCATGGCTGGCCGTTCCTGAGCAAGAACTTGACCAATCCATTGATTTTGGACACCGCGGGTGCAACGGCGACCATGAACGCTATCTGTTCAACATCGCCCAACCCAGCTGAGGCCATGACTGTGCTTGAGTTGATCAATACCAATGCCGAGGTCTATAACCTGCTTTCCCGTGGTATCGAGGGAACACACTGGGTGTGGGTCGATGAGGCAAACCAAGTGATGGCAATGCCAGAAGGTGTCACAACCGAGACCAGTAGCTATGCGCCCAACACAGATTGGATGTTTGGCAACCAGTTCAACGCCTACTATCGTGACGCCAAGCAGGTTGGTGCATGGGAAGCGACCAAAGCGATGAACGACGGTGCGCTGCCATCACAGGCACTGGGGTTTGTGGTTGATCGTGAGCCAATCAAAACTGAACTAGCACAGACACAGGCCGTGTGGGATGAGTTGGTCAAACCCATCATGAATGGGTGGGTCGCCTATGATGACGGTGCAGTTGAAGCGATTGAGAAGCTCAACGATGCGGGTGCGCAGACCGTGATTGAAGAGATTCAGCGTCAGTTGATTGATTGGAAGGCGGCGAATAGTCGGTAGTTGGTGACTGCTTGCAGTTGTCAGTCCGCTCTACATACATACTCAATAGGGGCATGAAGTGGGGAAATGGCCGAATTTTACAAAGATTCGGCTATTTCCCCACTCCATGCCCCTACGTAATTCCCGTGCCTAAATCGTTGCCAACACTTCAGCCTGCTTTTGCAGCAACTCTTTAATCCCCATCTCTGCCAACAGCAACATGGCATTCAGCCCACCCTTGCTAAAGGGGGCGCCTTCTGCTGTGCCTTGCAGTTCGATAAAGCGACCATCTTCGGTCATGACCACGTTGAGGTCTACATCAGCAGCCAAATCCAGCTCATAATCCAAATCCAAAATGGCTTTGCCATCCACTAGACCCACACTGACGGCGGCAACAGCCTGCTTGATGGGATTGGTGCGCAAAATTTTTCGCTCCATCAACCGCTGTACACCCAAGGCCATCGCCACATAGCCCCCCGTGATGGCCGCTGTGCGTGTTCCACCATCCGCTTGGATTACATCGCAATCAACCAAAATCTGGCGTTCGCCCAGCTTGTTAAGATCAACTGCACCGCGTAAACTGCGCGAGATCAAGCGTTGAATCTCCTGTGTGCGTCCCTTGGGCATCTGAATCTCACGCTGTAAGCGTTTTTGTGTACTACGTGGCAACAGTGAATATTCGGCTGTCACCCAGCCATGCCGTTCTTTCTGTGGTTTTTGCTTGAGCCAGCGTGGTAAGTTTTTCTCAATGGTTGCATTGCACAGGACTTTGGTGTTGCCCATGCTGATTAAGACAGACCCTTCTGGGTGCATTACATAATCTAGTTCAAAGCTGACTGGACGTAGTTCGTCATTTGCACGTGGGGCATTTGACATAGTATCTTTTCTTTCTTACTGAGACTCTTCAAAAATAGGCAAAGACTTTGCTGAAAAAAGTCAGACCGCGCAGAGAACGCAGAGATTTTCCAGAAAGAATATGAATGCCTTTTGAATGAGCTAAAATAAATGAAATTATGATATAAAAAAACCTTCCTACAAGGAAGGTTTTTAGTGGAGCTAAAGAGACTCGAACTCTTGACCTCTACAATGCCATTG
>JBCCFC010000042.1:0-21742 GCA_039029935.1 Chloroflexota bacterium | reverse complement strand
GGGGAGATAAAGATACCCATCCTCGTCAAAACGGCGATGCAATGCTGGGACATCCGCTAGCACATCGTTTGATGCGCGTAATGCGCCAAACGCCTGTGGCGAACTATCCATTGGTTGACCTGAAAAGGTCGGTGATATTGACATATTCATACTTGGTTTTAACTCCTTCAATTCTCGAACTTTTGTCTTCACATTGACAGCTATAGTCGATTTCAGTATCATACCGTAGAATGAGCAGATACTCAACCAACGCCACAGAGGACATCAATCCTGCGTTGCTTGATAACGATGAAGGAGAAAGGGATAGAATTTTTATGATACGACGCTACCAAGAACAAGATATAGAAGCCGTCATTGAGGCATGGCATCAAGCCTCCCTGATCGCACATCCTTTTCTGTCTGAGCAATTTTTTGCAGAAGAGAATCACAACCTGCGCACACGCTTCTTGCCCCATTCACAAACGTGGGTCTATGAAGCAGAAGGGCAGGTTGTGGGCTTCATTTCGATGGTGGAAAATGAAGTGGGCGGTCTGTTTGTGCATCCGGCGTGGCAACGCCAAGGCATCGGCAGAGCCTTGATGGACCAAGCGAGTAATGTCCACACAACTTTGGAATTGGATGTCTTTGAAGCCAACCAGCAAGGCCGCGCCTTTTATGCGAAGTACGGCTTTGTGCCGCTCAAAACACATCGCGATGAAGAGACAGGTGAAATGATGGTCCGGTTGCGGCTGTCTCGTCAAGAAGCAAGGAGAGAACCATGAGGCTTGGTGGCTACTATACAGCCAATACTATCGAACAACTCGAATCCCTATGCCCTCAGTTGGATGCGTATGGATTGTCAGCCATACCCGCACCACCTCGGCTGATTGAGATGAGCGACGATGAATGCGTGGCGTTTGGCGAGGCCGCTCGTACTTATGGCATCGTCATCGGTGAGATCGGTATGTGGCAGAATTTGATGACCGAAGATGATGAGCTTCGACAACAGCGTATCGAAAATGTACGCACATTACTGTGCAAAGCAGACCTCGCCGGATGTCATTGTGTCGTGACGTTGATTGGCACAAAGCATCCATCAGATGTATCCATTGCCCCACACGCCTATATGTACACCGACGAGTGTCGGGCAGAATTCCGTGAGATCGTGCTGCGTATCCTCGATGGGCTGGACCTGCAAACGACACGCTATGTCATCGAGCCTTGGCACAACTCATTCTTCTACCAACCAGAGGTCATTCGGGCATTTATCGACAGCGTTGACCACCCCGCCTTGGGTGTACATCTCGACCAGATGAACATGGTGACGCAAGAGAGCTACTTCAACACAACTGATCTGATTAACCGCACGTTTGACCTTCTGGCCGATGTCGTGGCAAGCGTTCATTTGAAGGACATCAACTGCGACTATCGTCATATGTTTCTCAAGCTGGATGAAGTGCTGATTGGGGATGGGGTGATGGATTATGAGACCTATCTGCGGCGGATTAGCCAGTTGCCGGATGATACACCCTGTTTTTGTGAACACCTGCCTGGGGAGGCTGACTATCTTGTGAATTTTGGTCGGTTACATGAACTTGCCGCGAAAGTGGATGTCCAATTCCTAAGACGAGGTGCATAGCGATGAAAACTCGTTTCGAGACAGGGACCAATCTAGGAGACCTCAAGACATCACTTATATCGAATATATCGAAAGACTCTCTTGATTTTACATAGGGTCGGAAACATAGATTTAACCAAAAGGAGAATAACCACATAGCTGACATAAGAACGTTCGATATGACACCCGTTGAGGTATCATAGGAAATTCTGGATGGTTTCAAGACCATTCCAACAGTAACAGTGTATGGTGCTGTCCGCCATTTTGGATCGGACTTGACTGTCTATGAGGGGATAAACCGTCTCACGCCGGGCGGTCGGTTTGCGGCTAGGGCCAGAACGCTCAGATTCCTGCCCCTCCGTCCCGATCTGCTGCCAGAAACGTCGACAGGTCTGAATGTACCAGAATATATCGCCATGGACCGCTGTGGACCCGGCGATGTGGGGCCATTCGCGACATTGATGTCTTGCTGGAGGAAGACTACGGTCTGACGGTCTATGCCAAATGCCGCAGCTTTCATGGTTCTTGGGCGGCGAGTCCGGCGGAAGAAAATGTCCAGATTCAATCTACTCTTATGCAAACGCAAGTGCAGCCTCCGATTCCAGCACCCCATCTTCGGTACGCGTCCCACGCCGTTCCTCAATAGGATTGGGTAACTCTGGCACAAATACATACGCTGGGTCATCAAGCTGTTTACGACGAATCTCCAGTATCTCCTGCCACGTCGCCCACATGCCTTTCGCAGGTGGCAGATCATGTTCTATGGCCGCACGCAGTTTGGGCAGATTGAAGAAGGGGACGGCTGGAAACATGTGATGTTCGATGTGATACTGCATATTCCAGTAGAGGAAGGATGGTAGCCACGAACTGGTATAGGTGCGACAACAGAGCCGAAAGTCTGGTGTATCGGGTGAGAGGCCAAAGTGTTGTGGCACACCACAGAGCAATCCTAGCCAGTTGCAGTAGAAGCGGCCATTGACGATGACAATCAGAAACCAATGGCCTGTGGCGATGAACAATACCGCCAAGGCGGCATGACCAAAGAGCGCAAATCGTGCCCAATTGCGGTGTTCGTTGCGCAGCTTGCGGTTGCTCTCCGGCATCACAAATTCATACCAATCGTTGTCCATCGTGCCAAAGGCACGTTTGGCATAGAGCTTTACCATATCCCATGTCGCCACCGGGTCCCACGCAAAGATGCGCAGCCAGAAACGCCACTCCTCCATCCCCAACTTGGCGGGGAGAACGACTTCGCCATCATAGTCGCCATGCACCGTGACCTGATGATGCCGAATGTGGCTGGGGCGAAACCAGACGTGATCCCACCAGCCAAAAAAGGCAAAGATGCGCAGGAAGAAATCATTCAATCGCTTTGTTTTGAAGGGTGTGCGGTGCATGAGTTCATGACAGGCTGTGCCGCCCAAAAAGGTGCAAACTGTGCCATGTGCAAATAATGCCATGTACAGGGGCAGTAGCCACCAATACCAATTGCTGCTATTCATTTGCAGAAAAATCATGTAGGCCGTTGTGCCCGTCGCCACACAAAGCCCCAGATGCCCCAGCGATTGACGCCACCCATGCCAGTCGCTCCGTCTGGTCAATTCCTTCATCACGGCGGGGTCAATCTTGCAGCGATACCAGCGAATTTTTGTGTTCTTTTGGTATGTCTGGTTGTCAGTGGTCTGGTTGTCAGTGGTCTGGTTGTCAGTGGTCTGGTTGCCAAGCCTTTCTGCTGTATTCATGCTATATCCTTCTATTGGTACTATCTTGTTGCTGAATTGGACCATCAAAATACGAAGGCTTAATCTAGCACCGCAGCGTGAAAAAGTCAAACACTTGAATTTTGCTGCACCATCATCAGCAGTACTTGCCAACGGTACATAGGAATAGCAATTATTTAACTTACACACGTTCAGTGAGGACGCCCCGTGCGGCCCTCATCCAAACGGGTAAGTTATTTAATTGCCATTCCATAACGGGGCAGAATAGAGTATAGGCATTTGACAGATGTTCTCCAGAAATTTATGCTCTACAAGGGCAAAGAGCCTATCTTTATTTGAAAACTTTTGCGCCCAGCGCGGCGAACATACTCGCCCCACCCTTGCGTTTGACCTATGCGTTGACCAAACATGCTGTCCGTGGTCTGGGCGAAAGTCTGCGACAGGGGTTGCGATCCGAAGGCGTGGGTGTAACTTGTGTTTATCCACTGATTATTCGTACAAATATTAAGCGTACGGCTCGTACTGCTGAACCGTCGGATAGGGGACATTGACCGAGCGTGTTGTACGGACTTTTTCACGGAATGCCGACATGAGAAGGCTGTCCTGGGAAAAGTACATCAATCATCACCTCGTCCCCTACACGATAGGATACATCCGGATAGATGGTGCGCAACTGTGTCAGGCTGCGATAGCCCAAAAGTAGCTGGGTAAATGCAAAGGGAGGTAGCCCTACTTCGAGAAGAGTACTGGTTTGTGCGGGTCTCTTGGCGTCAACATGAAGTAGACGACCCTGTTCAAACCCCAGATAGATTCTCTCGCGATAGAGATTGAAACCGATGCTCCCCGTGTGTCCCGCAAAGGGTGAATCGGCCAAGCGCTGTTCAAACATCAAGGCAATGTGGTTGATGAAGGCGAGGGTATCAGGGAGGCGCACATACCACGCATAGGGTGGCTCCTGATAGGAAACGAGACCGTCCGCCAACACATCATAAAAAGGATGGGTGCGACCCAGTATCCAGCTAATTTCCTCAAATGTGGGCACACCGCTCTTCGACGTGGGTAACGCTTGCCCATACTGATGCAGGGCTGCAATCAAGGGGGCAACCATATCCTGAATATTGATATCGGGCAAGAATTCAAGACCGTACACCGAGACATCGGACCCTCGGCGCAAGGAAGCCAGCGAAACATATCCAATCGTCTTCGTATCACCATGATACGGATCGCGATATGTAATCATGTACAGCCGCGAGGTTAACCCGGTCTCAACCGAAGATATCCCGCGTGATTCGATCTTTGTCCATGCGTCAAAGCCATACTGCCATGTTGGTATATGTGGTGCGGCCCAAATGAGATTGGCGTGACATTTTTGTGCGTAGAGTTGTTGGATCAGCGACAAGTCCTCAGAGCGCGCTGGACGCAGGGCTATCGTGTTTTTCTGCGGGCCGTTCTGTGCTGTAGCCCGCTCAATAAGCGTGGGTACACGGGAAAGTGTTGTGACTCGTCTGCCACCCAAATCGAGCGCGTATTCATAGCCAAACTGACGATAAAAATAAGGGATGCCCCCAATCACCTGAAGAATATGTTTCTTTTCCTCGCTGCGTGCATGAAGCATGGCGATGATCGTGCGCACTAACCCTCGATTGCGATAGGTCGAATCTGTCCCCACATCTTCGATCTGCCCGACACTCAAGGAGATACCGCCATAGGACCATTGATGTTCCCATAAATTGGCACAGGCCACAACCGGATTGCCCTCTTTGGTTGTGTCCTCAATAATGGCGAAGACATCTGTCCCTGCAATAGGGAAATCTTTGCGTGAATGCCGATAAATCTGGTCCATGACACGGCCATTGCGTGGTGTATCCACTGACCCTTGATGAACACGCCCCATCAGGTCTGCAATATTGTTGATATCGGCTCTGGTAGACCAACGCGCCACCAGTCCATGCATCAAGTACTCTTTATAAAGAGGATGAGCTTTGTTTGTATACATAATGTTATTGTTTCAAAGAAATAGACAATTTTCACATAAGCGTGAATCCTCTATGAATAATAATCAAAACTCGTCTATTCTCCAAAACGGCCAAGCCGATATTCAATTAAAGTTGTGGATAATGAAAGAAGACTTTGGTGGAAATTGCGTGGAATCCAAACTGATAAGCGGTACACAGGCTGACAAATTGTCTGTCTATACACAATCTGCCAACCTGTGCTGTATATCTATTAGGGCAGATGCCCACATTATTATGTCAAATCGTTGAAATTCATACTAACGTTATTCAGACGCTGTCTCAGTTCCCGACTCATCTTCACCCTCTTCGCCTTCACCCTCTGTGGCGTCAGCATCTTCGGTGTCAGCATCTCCAGCATCCTCGGTGTCAGCATCTCCAGCATCCTCGGTGTCAGCATCAGCTTCTGCACTGTCACCTTCTGCACTGTCACCTTCTGCACTGTCACCTTCTGCGGCATCAGCCTCTTCGGTGTCAGCCTCTTCGCCCGCATCATCACCTGCATGGTGATCGGCGTCGGTATGTTCGCCATCGCCATCCATGTCTTCACCATCGGCATCTGCATCGCCATCGTGGTGGTCTGCATCGGAGTGCATATCATCGTCGTGACCTTCATGGCCTTCAGCATCATGGCCTTCAGCATCATGGCCTTCATGACCTTTGCCTTCGCCACGCATACCATCACCGCGCATACCTTCGCCGCGCATACCATCACGGTCTCTACCCTCGCCGCGCATACCATCACGGTCTCTACCCTCGCCGCGCATACCCTCGCCGCGCATACCCTCGCCGCGCATACCCTCGCCGCGCATACCCTCGCCGCGCATACCATCACGATCCATATCTTCATCGTGCATGCCATGTTCATGCATAAACATCTTCATACCAAGATGTTTTTCCATGTGTTTATGAATCATCTCGCCATGTTTTTCCATGAACCGATGCATATGACGATGCATCCCACGATGACCAACACAGCCTGTAAGCGTGAACAGTAATATAATGGTGAGCAGACTGTAAGAAACTATCCGTCGCATGTGCAATATCCTCCAATTTTTTTCAGATGGTTTATTTTGTCCATAAATTTATAGACTCATAAATGACTCTGCTGAAAATAAGGTCAAACCGATACAAAAGTCCGACTTCTTACCAGTGGTAGCGAATAACAAATTCTACAGAAGTCGGACTTTTTTCAGTGGAGTCATAAATCTATAAACATTGACTCAATACACTGGTGATGTATTGGATGATCTTTACTATAACATATGAATGTTAAGAAAATGTGTAGGAGGCGTTTAAATAGGTTCATAACCTCAATGCGCTCTCCATGATGGGCTTTAGCACAGCGCGCACGTTGGTTTGAAAATGGCGACTGATTCCCAAGGACATCGGCCAGTCAACTTCATAGCCGCCTTCCTCAAAGGCTTCTGGTTCGGGGAGATAGAGTAAGAAACCGTTTGCATAGGTCACCAGCGCAGGCGTCTGCACCCCCAACGCGCGTAGCTGTTGTTTTAGCTGGATGGCGGTCTCGGCAAAAACTTCCCCCGGCTGTGTCACCAGCACCATGTCACCGATGCGTAGCACCATGAGTTCGCCGGGAATATTGGTGGGGTCAGCAAAGTCAGGGCGTTCGGTGATGAGCGACATCTTGGGTGCGGTGGGATGCTCGCCGGGCTGGGCGGCAGCGTTGACCGTGAGTGTGGTTGACCAGAGCGATTGAGCGGGGACGCGGGGCTGAATGCGCGAAACTGTGTACAACACCTCTTCGGCATAGGCTGCGCCCAACTCTGCCACCTCCTCAAACGTACCACCACCTCGGTCGCCAATCGACCATGCGCCGTTGTCTTTATCTACATCATCCAACCGTCCATAGTTCGCACTGATATTGCCAATTGAGATCACCGTATGCCCATTGCGCATCCGCTCACGCACACCAGTCACCAATGGGTTGATGTCACCCGCGCCCCCCTGCATAAACAGACAAGTCACATCATGTCCCATCTGCGTGGTCAACGTTTCTTCCATGCGCTGACAGGCATTTCCAGGCCAATCACCGCTAATCTGATAGTTATCATACCCCAGCACCACAGAATGACAGCCAAAGACTGAGAAAACGCCTAACGTCTTACCCATCATATCATCAACCCGTAGCACAGCGATACCAGGGTCAACGGGTTTGTCTAACCAACGACGATTGATGGAATAGCCATAGAGGATGCCTGTCGCACTGCCGATGGTCGCTGGTTGTTTGACAGCGTAAGCCGTTGCAACCGCATCTGCAACCTTGTCTGCCAATGAGCGATCCCAGTTCCGCTCAAAGCGGCTCTCGGTTTCATCATTAACGATTGTGCGCCCATCATCCGGCCCGGCATGAGTATGTGTGGTTGCAATGAGGATATGTTCCGTTGGAATTCCCAATCGCAAGTTGATCTCGTTGCGGATTTCACGTAGAATCTCTCCGCCAATGTAGCATAAATCCGCCGAGACCAACACCCATGTAGCGCTTCCCGCTGGCAATGTCGTATCCTGCAAGACCATTGCCCGCACCCACAGTGCGTCATGCACACCCGTTGCCCCCATATCCCGGCCACCATAGCCAACCAGTTTACAGCCTAGCTTGGGTGTGATATCTACACGACCAAAGCCTGCCAATAGTGGTGATGTGTTCATGGTTTCTCCTTGTGTCCCTATGGAATAGGTAGGTCAGTATTCGGTAGGTCGGTATTCAGTAACTGACGCACCAAATGCTGATTACCAGCAACCCTACTGCCCAAATTGCTCTGGTGGTGCAGAATAGGGTCGATTTCCCTCAAACTTCTTCATCTGCGCAAGATCACCAAACTTAGCCAATTCTGCCTGTTGAAAGGCTCTGGCCTGTGCATCCACTGCCTCTGGGTCCAGAATCGCCCGTAACTTGGCCTCATAGTCCTCGCGCAATTCCTGCATTGGTGCGCCGCCAGCCAGATTGTTGGCCTCATGAGGGTCAGCGGACAAATCAAACAGTTGGGCGTCCTGCCCAAGATAATGCACATATTTATAGTAACCGCAGCGCACCATATAGGTCCCCGACTGTGATGCGACTGAGTGATATTCGCTGAGGGTGACGCGTTCCTTGTCGTCAGGCTCATTGGCGATGTCAATCAGCGACCGACCATGTAGCGTACTATCTTCTTCGGTCAATGCTGCACCAACTGTCTCTATCACGGTGGGATACACATCAATCAGATTGACTGGCGTGTGGCAGATATGCGCCTCTGGTACATCTGGCCCAGCCATAATCATAGGGATGCCCGCCGAACTTTCATGCATCAACCCCTTAAAGAAAAAACCCTGCTCACCAAGCATCTCACCGTGATCAGAGGTGTAGAGAATGCGTGTGTTGTCCCACTGACCGGAGCGTTCCAATGCATCCAACACAATGCCCACCTGCTCATCCATAAACGTCACCATGCCATAATAGATGGCGATTACCTTGCGTAGTTGCGCCTCGGTGAAGCCACGATCAAAGGCATGAATGTTCATTTTCCAACGCAGAGCGGGGTGGGGCGACCAGTCCTCCTCCTGCCAGTTGGGTGGCAGTGGCAGGCTATCTGGATCATACAAATCAACATAGGACTGTGGCACAACAAATGGGTAGTGGGGATAGGTGAATGAGATAAAGGCTGACCAAGGCTTATCGCGCGACACTTCATCCTCTATCCACGAGGCCGCCGTCTGTGCAATCTGGCGATCATAGCGTGTATAGCCAAACTCACCGACGTGTGCCGACTCGACCTCTTTTCGTAATTTCTCACTGGGCGGCATATCGCCCCGCATCCATCCCCAGATGGCCGGACCATAGCCATCCTTGGCGAGCGTGGCATGAAGTGGGATGCGCTCATCATAGCCGGATTCGACATCAGGATGAAAATGTAGCTTGCCCACGGTTACGGCATCAAACCCTTGCTCGGTGAGCCGATGCCCCCATGTGGGAATAGCTGCGCCCGTATCTGCATGGGTTCCAGTATAGGGAGAGCCATTGCCCCATGCCCCAATTTCGTGACAATAACGCCCCGTTGCCAGAGCGGCGCGGGCAGGCATACAGATGGGTGATGGTGTGTATGCACTGTTAAAACGCGTCCCCAACTGTGCCAAACGGTCAAGGTTGGGTGTCTGGACAAATTCACTACCATAACAGCCCGTGATGAATTTATTGTGCTGATCCGAGCAGATGACTAAGCTATTGGTTGGTTCCATCATGGTTGTTCCTATAACTAATTTGGTTTATACTTAATGAATCAATTTCTTGTAAACATAGCCAGTAAATGTCGCTAGTAAACATATAGTCAAAAACAAATTTATGCAAACTTTACCAACAGGCATTCAGCACTTCCGTCGACTTCGTGCCAAAAATGCCTTATATGTCGATAAAACAGAACTCGTCCATCGCTTGATCAATACGGGGGATTTTGTCTTTTTGGCGCGCCCACGACGATTTGGCAAATCACTGCTGGTTACACTGCTCAAAGAACTCTTTGAAGGACACCAAACGCTTTTTGAGGGACTGTGGATTGAAGACAAAATCGACTGGAGACCCCGTCCCGTGATTTTGATTAACTTTAACGATATCGATTATCTGGAACAATCCCTATCTACTGCGTTAACAGAATACATGGATAAGCTAGCGAAAGGACATGGCATCACACTGGAAGAGGATGATTATAAAGGAAAGTTCCAAGAGCTAATTGTTACCTTATCTCAACAGATTGAAAATCAGGATATTGGCGTCGTATTATTGGTCGATGAGTACGACAAACCTATTACGGACTTTTTGGGCGATCAAGCCAAAGTGCAAGAGCATGTTCGTGTTCTCAAAAACTTCTACTCTGTTCTCAAAGCCACAGAATCCAGCCATCTGCATTTTACGTTCCTCACAGGCGTGTCTAAATATGGCAAGATATCGATTTTCTCAGATTTGAATAACTTGATTGATATCACGCTTGCACCGCAATTTTCTACACTTTTAGGGTACACCGAAGGTGAGCTGACAACCTATTTTGGCGATCATTTGGCGGATGTCGCATCGACCATGAACATTGAGACTGAGCAACTGCTGGCACAAATCAAACGCTGGTATGATGGCTATTCGTGGGATGGGCAAAACCGTGTCTATGTCCCATTTTCGACTCTGTTGTTTTTCCAACAGAAGACCTTTGCCAACCACTGGTTTTCGACAGCCACACCTAGCTTTTTGGTTGAGTTACTGCGTCAAAAAGTATTGCCAGCCTATGAACTCGAAAATATCGGTGGTGGCTCCGCATTGATGGACAGTGCGGATGTGGAGCAACTCGATATCATTCCGCTGCTCTTTCATACAGGCTATCTGACAGTCAAAGCGAGTCATCGCTCATCGCTTACAGGTGAAACCCGTTATCGTCTAGGCTATCCCAATTTTGAGGTTGCCAATGCCTTCCAACGTCATCTGCTGGCTGACTATCTCGCCAAACCGCTCTCACAGATCACAGGAACATCGCTCGACAAGTTGGAGACAGCCCTTGCAACACAGGATATTGATGGCTTTATCAGTGTCCTCAAGCTGGTGTTTAGCCAAATCCCCTACAAGCTCTTTTTGGATGAGGAAGCCTATTACCATTCAGTCGCCTATCTGACCTTGAAGGTCATGGGGTTTGAGATTTACGCTGAGTTGTTGACCAATGTTGGACGCATTGATGCCGTGTTGTCTACAGATGATACTGTCTACATCATTGAGTTTAAGATGACGACGGCCAAGGCCGCACTCAAGCAGATCAAAGACAAACAGTATGCACAGCCTTTTATGAATCAGGGAAAGACTATCATATTACTGGGGATTGCCTTTGATAAAGAAAAACGTAACATTTCTGATTGGAAACCTGAAATTATAAAACAGTAAACACAGGTACGGTCAAACCATAACGTTAGAGTTGTTGCATAATAAGGCTACCTCTGAACAGTAAAGATTCATGGAAGAAATTGGTCAATAGAGTTGAGTGGTGGCGACCTTCCGGAGGTGGATATATCCTATATCCACCTCCGGAAGGTCTTGACTACAGACTCGCTCAGTCACGTTTTATCATGATAGCTCATTATTTGGTAACACTTTTATTATACAATAATTCTATTTATAAAAAATTCCTCATCCACGTTCTTCTGTATCTGTGTTAAAAAATAAAAACGCGGATACGGAAGAACGCGGATGTTTATTCAACTTTGAGTTTCATACCAAACTTAGGAGAAAATCATGAGTTTTAGTTTTGACAATCTATATTCTGATCGCGCCGCACCAGCACGCGTTTTTGGCTCGTCCAAGCGTGCCAAATATGACTTTGCGGTTGCCTATCCCGACCCGGACACGTTGCCATTAGACACATTGCTTGACAGCTTGAAGCGAGCCTTTGAGGAAGATGGTGACTACCTGGCACTCTATGCCCACATGCAAGGTTATCCACCATTGCGTGAGTATATCGCCAAGAAGCTGGAACGTGACCGCAATATCAAAGTCTCTGCGGACGAGATTGTGGTTGGTGACGGCTCTGGTCAGCCCAACCATCTCATCATCGAAACGTTGACCAATCCGGGCGATGTGCTCTTTACGGATGACTTTATCTACAGCGGTACATTGGGGCAAATGCGTCGCTTTGGTGCGGACATTCGTGGGATTGCAACAGACGAGCATGGCATGATTCCAGAGGCGTTGGAAGAGGCCATCCTCAAGGCACGAGGGGAAGGCAAAGTCACAAAGCTGGTCTATCTCGTGCCAACCTTCCAAAATCCACAGGGCTGGACATTGCCACTGGAACGACGCAAAGCAATCCTGGCGATTTCACACAAGTATGATTTGCCCATTCTTGAAGACGATTGTTATGTGGACTTGCGCTATGACGGCGAGGATGTCACGTCGATTTACTCGCTTGACCAAGCCAGTGATGATCCTGGCCGTGTCATCTATGTCGGCTCATTCTCCAAGATCATCGCCCCTGGAATGCGCCTCGGCTACTTCACAGGACCAACAGAATTTATCCAGCGCGCCTTTGGTGCCAAAGGCACAGGCTCAAACACCTTCTCTGGCTTTGCGGTCTATCAATTTGCCATGAACTATCTGAGCGATCACATCGAGATGAGCAACGACCTGCAACGCCTCAAGCGCGATGCCATGTTAGCTGCACTGGAGGAGCATTTCAGCAGCGACCCAGAGGTGACCTGGAGTCGTCCTGATGGTGGGCTGTATATTTGGCTGAAACTTCGCAGTGAGGCCGATACCTTGGCAATTCGCGACGATATGGTAGAGCAGTTTGATGTCGGCTATCAGGCTGGCACAATCTTTGCACCAGACCAATCATCGGGCAAAAATTGTCTGCGCATCTGCTATGGCTATAACACACCGGAAGAGATTGGCGAAGGCATTGGTCGCTTGGCTGAGGGCTTCCGGCATTTTGGTCAGCTTGCATAGGGAATAACCGCAGAGAGCGCGGAGGACGCAGAGAGTTGAAGAGTTGAAAGGTTGAAGGGTTGAAAGGTTGAAGGGTTGAAGAGTTGACTGCTCACCATTATAACCCGACACCATCACACTATCATACCATCACACCTCTGCGTCCTCCGCGTTCTCTACGGTTAAACATCTATAACGGAGAAAATCAAGAAACTATGACGCAAACAACCAATGACACAACAGTCACCAACGACTTGATCCTACACTATCACCTCATGCACCCAGGCGGTGATAGCGCACCAGGCGATCCCAACGCTGCCTTCTGTATCGATGGGACCTATCATCTACACTACATTCTACGCCACCCTTGGGGGGATAAGCGGTCCTTCTCCTTTGTTCATGTCACCAGCGAGGATATGTTGCACTGGACATGGCAAACAACGAAATTGCAACCCACATTTACGGGGCATGGCATGTTTAGCGGCACGGGCTTTATCACCAAGGACGGTCGTCCCGCTGCCATCTATCATGGGCAGGCGTCGGGGCGCAACCAGATCGCCATTGCCAAGGATAACGCGCTGTCAGTGTGGGAAAAGCCCTATTCGCTGGAGGCGACAACGGCTGATGGCAGCGAGGTCGATGTACACCACTGGGACCCTGACTGCTTTATCATCAACGACACCTACTATGCCATCTCTGGTGGGCGCGACCAGCCGCTGTTCAAGTCCGACGATCTGGTCAACTGGACCTATATTGGCGACTTTATGCACCACGAACTGCCCGATGTCGCTATTGGTGAGGATATTTCTTGCCCCAATTTCTTCCCGCTGGATGGCAAATGGGTGTTGCTCTGTATCAGCCATCCCTTTGGGTGTCGCTATTATATTGGTGATTGGGATGCAGAGAAGGAGCAGTTTGTGGCGGAAAGCCATCACCGCATGAACTGGCGTCGGCCTGATCAATCCATCTATAAAACAGTTTGGCGCGACTTCTTTGCACCCGAAAGTGTACTGACACCGGATGGTCGTCGTGTCATGTGGGCGTGGTTGATGAGCCTCAACGATGAGCTGAGTGAGCGGTCGATTCAGTCATTGCCGCGTGAACTCAGCATTGGTGATGATGGGGCCATGCGCATCCGCCCGCTGCGTGAGCTTGAGTCATTGCGCTACGATGGTGTCACGCTCACCGATGTCACGGCAACACCACCCAAAGGGAGCCACAGCAACATTGCCGTTGAAAACATTGCCAACCTTGATGGCGATGCCTTTGAGATTCGGATCGCGGTTGACCGTGCGCAGTTGACGCGCAAACGCTTTGGTATTCAGCTCTTTGCAGACAATGAACACGAGGGCTTGCCCATCATGATTCGTCCTGAGACGGGAACACTGATGCTTGGCACAACGCAGGCCCCCTTTGCTGTTGCTGATTTGCCAGAAGGTGAGGACTTGGAACTGCGCATCTTCATCGACAAATATATGGTCGAGGTCTTTGCCAACGACCGTCAGGCTGCTCTGACCGCGCATATGGATTATCAAGCGGCTCAGGGAATGCGTTTGTATACCTATGGCGATCCGACGACGCTACGTCAAGTGGATATTTGGCGGATGAAGGCGACCAATCAGGGCTTTATGGAGGCATTGGAAAATCGTATTTGGGAGCCGGAAACGGGAGAATAATACGCCATCATTGGAGAGCGAGTATCGCAGGTTGCCAGCCCGTACCGAAGACACAGATTCGCAATCTGTGATACTCGCCCTCAACAGGTCATTGGCCCTCAACATGTCATCGACACAGTGATCGTTTCAACATAGGAAGCAACACAATGCTATCATTTTTCGACGGCGAACAACTTCTAGACGACTTAGAAACGTTAGGCCAAATCGGTGTCTCACCCGAAGGTGGCCTCATGCGCATTGCCTACAGTGAGGCAGACCAAGAGGGGCGGGTGTGGGTCCGTAAACAAATGGAGGCAGCGGGCTTAACCGTTGAGACGGATGCCGCTGGCAATGACATTGGTCGCTATGCAGGGGCGGACTCAACACTTGCGCCCATTGCGCTGGGGTCACACACGGATACTGTACCCAATGGTGGTCGCTATGATGGCGCATTAGGCGTGTTGGCGGCACTGGCCTGTGTGCGTACCCTTCATGCGGCCAATCATCGGCTGCGTCACCCAGTCGAAGTGATCAACTTTGCGGCGGAAGAGGCAACGATGGGTGTTGCGACCTTTGGCAGTGCTGCCATGACAGGTGTATTGACACCAGAGATGCTCAACCGCCCAGCAGGTGATGGGCGTCTCGTGACAGCACATCTACAGGAAGCAAATATCGATCCAGCAACAATCTTTGATGCGCAACGCGCCAACAGTAGTCTCGCCGCCTATCTCGAACTGCATGTGGAGCAGGGCAAAAAGCTCGAAACCGCGCAAGTGCCTGTCGGTGTGGTCGAGGGCATCGTGGGCATCCGTCGCTATGCTCTCACCTTTCACGGCTATGCCAACCATGCAGGAACGACGTTGATGAGCGACCGTGAAGATGCACTGGTAATGGCCGCGCCGTACATATTGGCAGTCAAAACAATTGCCGAGGATCATGGTATCGTTGGCACAGTGGGCATGTTGACGGTCAAGCCCGGTGCGCCCAATGTGATTCCGGGACAGGTCGATATCACCGTTGAGATTCGTGGTTTGTATGAGGATGTACTCGATCAAGTGCAGGATGAATTGGCACTGGAAGCCGCCAAAACCAACGCCACCTTCCAGCATATTTCCACCAAACTCGCTGTGCAGTCTGATCCACTGTTGCTAGAAGCGTTGGTCGCAGCCTGTGAAGAGTTCGACTATCCATACCAACAGATGCCCAGCGGTGCGGGTCATGACGCCATGCTCGTCGCCAGCATTGCACCACAGGCGATGCTCTTTGTCCCCAGCCATAATGGGGTCAGCCACTCGCCCGATGAATATACCGACCCAGAGAGTTGTGTAGCCGGGGCGCGCGTGTTGCTGGCCGCGTTGCTCAAGTTGGATACGATGCTTGATTAAACAAAAATGACGGGACTTTAGGAGCGTTTCCACTAAACAACGCGAATCACAACCTTTCCGCGCGCACGTCCCGTTTCCAGATATCTGATAGCTTCGGGCAGTTCCTCAAATGGATATTGCCTGTCTATGACTGACTTGATGCTGCCCGCCTCCATCAACTCAGCCAGCAACGCCATATCTTCGCTCGCAATTTTCGCGCCCATCATCCCGACCGTTTGGCTACCCATTCTGGAGGCCAACGGCGCAAACCCAAGGATTTGGAACATGCGCGCCAAGCCGCCATATCCGACAACGACGCTGTGTCCGTTGGGGGTTAAGATGCGCTTGGTCGCTGCGATTGAGAAATTGCCCACTGCTTCCAAAATTTGATCATAGTGTTGGCCGCTGCGGGTGACATCTTCTTTAGTGTAGTCAACCACATGGTCGGCACCAATCGAGCGCACCATCTCGACATTGCGGCTGCTACACACGCCTGTCACTTCGGCCCCATAATGTTTGGCAAGCTGCACAGCGTAGGTTCCCACGCCACCGGATGCGCCATTGATCAACACCTTTTTGCCTGACTCAATCCCACCCGTGCGCAATCCTTGGATGGCGGTCAGTGCGGCGATAGGGATTGCGGCGGCTTCTTCAAAGGTGATATTGGCAGGTTTGCGTGTAAATCGTTTTACGGGTACACAGACATACTGGGCAAATGCACCCATTGCACTTGCGCCAAATACCTCATCGCCGGGCTGAACCCCTGTGACATCTTTGCCCACTGTTTCAACTGTACCAGCAAAGTCAACCCCCAGAATCGTTCTTTTGGGCTTGAATAGCCCCGCCTCAAAACGGGCGAGGAATGGCTCGCCACGCATAAAGTGCCAGTCATAGGGGTTGCCAGAGACGGCGTGTATTTTCACCCGTATTTCATCATCGGTGGGTGTTGGCTTTTCCACTTCTTCAAGGTTCAACACATCGGGCGAACCATACTGTTTATTGACAAATGCTTTCATCGGTATAACTCCATATATCCTATGCAACATGTATCCTATGCAGCATGTACTCTATGCAACTGCAATGACAACTTTACCTTTGGCGTGTCCTTGTTCCAAATAACGCATGGCATCGGGCGTTTCTGCAAACGAGTAGCGTTTGTCAATCACAGGGGCAACTTTCCCCGCCTCCAAAAGCTCAGTCATAAAGGTCAAGTCCTTGTGGTTGGGTTTTGACTCAAAAGCGGTCACGGTTTGCCCACCCTTTTTGGACATCAAACCACCCAGCAACATCGTCTGGAAGAGCTGCTTCATCGACCCGCCTGTGCAGACATAGACACCTTGGGGTGTTAATAAACGTTTGTACTCTGATGGATGACGGTTGCCATTGGCCGCCAAAATCAAGTCGTACTGTTGTCCATTCTGTGTAAAGTCCTCTTGGGTGTAATCAATCACATGGTCTGCACCCAGAGAACGCACCATCTCCATCTTGCCTGTGCTACAGACCGCTGTGACCTCGGCACCCAGAGCTTTGGCAATCTGCACCGCAAATGACCCTACACCACCAGAGGCACCGTTGATCAACACCGTATGCCCTGCTTGAATCTGCCCATAATCCCGCAAGCCATTTAAGGCGGTCACAGATGCCATCGGAACAGCCGCCGCCTCCTCAAAGCTTAGAGTCGCTGGTTTCAATGCCAATATCGCTTCGGGTATACAAGCATACTCCGCAAATCCACCACAGCCATTTTCCGACAAATCACCAAAGACTTCATCACCGGGCTGAAACGCTGTGACGTTACGACCGACCGCTTCCACTCGCCCTGCAATATCCGACCCAAGTATCTTATTTGTCGGTTGAAATAGCCCACCCCCCATGAGACGAATAAGAAAGGGTTTGCCATGCATCCGGTAGATGTCCCCAGCATTGGCGGCGGCGGCATGCACTTTGACAAGAACCTCATCATCTTTGGGTGTGGGTTTCGCCACTTCTTCGAGAGAGAGGACATCGGGTGAACCATAGTTATGATAAACAATCGCTTTCATGTATATTCCTTCCGCAGGTTGGCAACCTGCGATCCTATATTTTTATGCTGTATTTTTATGCTGTCACAATAATGGCAATATTGCCGATTTTCTGCCCTGAATCAACATAGCGATGTGCCTCGACCATTTGCTCCAGCGGATATGTTCGATCAATGACCGCTTTCAGTACATCGGATTCTATCAGCTCTCGTAGGTAGTCTAAATCCTCGACTGTATATTGTGAAAAGGCAAAACTCACTTGCTGGCTGCTGGTTCGCGATGTCCACGCACCCCGAATCATCTCGCCAAAGCCCTTGGGGTTGGCTAACAGATAGCAGCCATTGGGGGCCAATGATTTGAGGCTGCGACTATAGGCACTTTTACCCACCACATCAAAAATGACATCATAGGTGACACCATTTTTTGTAAAGTCTTCTTGAGTATAGTCAATCACGTGGTCCGCCCCAATCGAACGCAGCATCTCCAATTTGGCCGTGCTATCCACCGCTGTGACCTCTGCGCCAAAGTGTTTGGCAAGCTGCACAGCAAACGAGCCGATGTTGCCTGCCGCCCCATTAATAAGCACATTGTCACCGCGTTGGATGTTGGCTTTGCGGATGTAATGGAGTGCATTGAGGCCACCTGTCGGCACAGTAGCCGCCTCTGCATAGGTCATGTTCGCGGGTTTGGGAGCAAGGGGCATATCCTCACGCAGACAGGTGTACTCTGCATACGCCCCCAAACTAATTTCGGGTGAACCAAACACAGAGTCGCCTGGCTGAAAACGGGTGACATTTTTGCCCACCGCCTCCACTTCGCCAGCCAATTCTTGCCCCAAAATATTTACGCGTTTGGGGCGGCGGAACCCTGCATAGAGCCGCAGCGGGAGCCAGAACCAGTAGGGAAAACTGAAACTACGAAATTCGCAATCCCCCAAAATGACGCTTGTGGCATGAATCTTGATCAACACCTCGTCGTCTTTGGGGGTCGGTTTTTCCATCTCTTTCAATTGGAGCACTTCTGGTGGGCCATATTCTTCGTAGACAATCGCTTTCATCGCATCTCCTTCAAACCAGTGTCACTGGTTGTTACCATCTATGGTCTATTGCTTCATCAGTTATAGTCATAGTATAGCAATAATGCCTTCCATCGCATAGATACTAAAGTATGGTTGAAGGTATGATTGAGGGTATGATTGAAGGTATTGTTCAGGGGCTTGACTGAATTATGTCGTTCTGAATGCCTGATATAAAATAGAAGATCTTTGGGGTCTTTGGCCATTTAGGCTATTCCACAAAATAAATTACCCGCAAGATTGCGGAGTTAGGCAGGGGAACCCTTTGGGTCCTAATGCGGGCATTCTCGTGTACGACCCGCACTAGGGATTGCTAACTCCGCGATTCAATGGGTAATTTATTTTGTGGATTGGCCTTACAGGCCATATGCATGATTGCCCCAAAGCATGTGAAATCTTCATCAATTTATCAGAATAAGAGAAAGCAGAATTCAAAATGACAAAAGTTGTAGCAAATCCACGCGTTGCCTTTATTGGGGCAGGCAAAATTATTCAAGTTGGTCATATTCCATCATTTCAAGGGTTGGACAATGTGGAAACAGTGGCTGTTTGTGATATCAATCTCGACCGTGCCAAAGAAGTGGCAGCAGAAAAAGGCGTTGCTGCGGCCTATGACGATTATGAGAAGATGTTGACCGAAGTGCAGCCAGACATTACCGTCATCGCCACACCCAATATATTCCACAAACCGATGACGATTGCGGCCTTAAATGCAGGGTCGCATGTACTATGCGAAAAACCACTAGCACTGACGTATGAGGACGCTAAGGAGATGATGGATACAGCAGCAGCCAATGATTTGGCCTTGCATGTAGGTACACATTATCGCTGGAATGCGCCGATGCAGGTCTGTAAACGTCATGTTGATGGTGGCTTCTTTGGCGATATTTACGCAGCCAAAACTACGTGGCATCGTCGCTCCGGGATACCAGGATTTGGCAGTTGGTTTACGCGAAAAAATCTTGCAGGGGGTGGTTGTTTACTGGACATCGGTATCCACGCCATCGACTCGGCTCTTTATCTGATGGGCTATCCTAATCCAGTGACCGTCAGTGCAGTCACCTTCTCAAAGATGGGTACACAAGGCATTGGCCTTGGGGGTTGGGGTGCCGACATCCATAACCCGGGCGAAGGTGTTGTTTTTGACGTGGATGACTTGGCCTGGGGCTTGGTGCGCTTTGACAATGGCGCAACGTTGATTGTGCAGATTTCTTGGGCGGTACAACATGCGGAAGAGTACATGACCCAGATTTTGGGTGACAAAGGTGGTGCAAGCGTTGGCACACAGACGGTTGATCTGTACACTCACCTCAACGGCCAGACGGTTGACATTCAAGCACCTGTGCCACGTATGCCAGACTCCTATCCAACGCTGATTAAGCACTTTGTCGATTACGTTGGTGGTAACGAGGATGCACCGATTGTGACGGCACGTGAATCGTTGATTGATGTACAGATTGTGGATGGTATGTTCCGCTCGGCGCAAGAGGGACGTGAAGTGACTGTGTAGTTTTTGGTAACTAATACTTTCAGGAAGAGAATAAAAGAGCCATTTTTACCAAAATTTTGAATAATTTTGGTAAAAATGGCTCTTTTATTCTCTTCCTGAAAGTGTACGCCTTACCTTATTCCACTATTTATTCGCCTTGCCCTGTCTCCATATACACCTTCAATTCATCCTGCACGCCACCAAATGTGGACTCAAATCGGCCTTTTAGCACGGGTGTCAATGCCTTAAAAATACCACTAAGTTCAAGGCGCAGGTCAAATGTCACCATCGACTTGCCGTCATCTAACGCTGTCACCCGATGAGTATTGTGGGCGTAGTTGAGTAAGAAGGGTAGTTCGGCAGCACGGAAAGTATACTCCATGTTTTCTTCGGAGTACATGGTGAAAATTTCATGGATTTCACCAAGGGCGGCAGTGGTAGAGCGACCAGGGATCGGGGCCTCTGGCGCTACGTCAAACCCTGCTGGCACTTCGCTTTCTTCAAGCACTCTGGCTGTATCAACCGTAGCAGACCATTTGTCCATCTCGGCAAATTGGTGTGCCAACACGCTCCAAACCTCTTCAGCCGGCGCATTGATTTCTTTCTCAAGATGAAGGTCCAGTGCATCTGGGCTTGTGACAAATAAGACACCAATGAGTACCACCAGAATGACCACAAACCCAAGTAAAATTCTGCCCAACGTTTTCATGAACACCCCTCTCTTTTTATGCTGCCTTGCTGTCCAAAAATGTATGGTATGAAAATCCCAGTATCGCTACGAGAACGATTTCGATTTCCTGGAAGCGTACGTGGATAGTTTATGTTTACGCCGCGACCTTTGGTCTGTCGTTTTCTGCAAAATACTTCAACTCGCCCAAAATACTGTCCGCAGTTTTGGACATCTGTTTGTTCAACATCCCGCTCATCAACTGCTTGAATACGGGCATCACCGTGAGGTCAACCGTGACTTGAAGCTCAGAACGATCTTGTCCTGTGGGTTTGACGCTCCATGTGTTGTCGATCTTTTGCATAAAGAAGGGTATCTTTTTGCCCTCTAAAAGAAAGGCCAATTTACGCTGGGCATCATCATATTGATAGATGGTTTCGACTACCTCACCTGACCCCTTCACTTGGCAGACTCGACCGCTACCCTCTGGCTGGTTGGGAATGGGGTGTGAGTCAACCACAAAGCTGGCCCATTCGCTAATCTTGGTGAAATCGGTGCCAAGAATATTCCAAACTTTATCGGCTGATGCATTGACTGCAACCTGTCGTTGAATTTCCATTTCGTTACTCCTCTGCTATTCTATATGCCTAATACTTTATTTATCTAATTCTGAAACCATGATATTAGATATTAT
>JBCCFC010000041.1:0-21785 GCA_039029935.1 Chloroflexota bacterium | reverse complement strand
TGTTTTTGAAGGCCTTTGTAAAGGGTTCCTATCCTTTTTGTTAAGGCCTTTTTAATGGAAAACTGATACAGTAGGGACACTTCTCATTTGTCAAATTGCAAAGAAAACTTTGTACTAAAAAAGGAGAAAACCATGACACAAAATATATCAATCGAATCGGTGCTGGGGACCTACGGTGTCACCGATCAAACTATTACCCAGCATCATCGGGATGAGCTGGACGAACTGGGCTACACGGTGATTCACAACGTCATCGACCCTGAATGGCTGGATGACATGCGCAATACTTTTGAGCGGCTCACCGCAGAAGAAGGCGAGCAGGCTGGCAGTGAAGTGAGTGTTGGACACTACAACAAAATCCGACGGCTGGCCGATCTGGTCAACAAGGGCAGCGTCTTTGATGGCATCTACACGCATCCGGTGGTATTGGCCTGTGCCTATCATGTCATCCAGCGACCGTTCAAGTTGGTTTCGCTCAACGGCCACGATCCACAGCCTGGTCACGGTCAACAGCGTCTCCATTCCGACTTTGGCGGTTCGCGCATCGAAGGCCGTTTTCACCAAACCAACGCCCTGTGGATGCTTGATGACCTGACACCGGACAATGGCCCCACTCGTGTTGTACCCGGTAGTCATCGCTGGCCGACCTTCCCCCAAGATCAGATGGAGGATTTGTTGGCAACGCACCCCGAAGAGGTCTACATCACAGGGCCAGCAGGGTCCGTCGGCTTCTTCAATGGACAGATTTGGCATGGCGGCACAACGAACAATTCACAGCGGATGCGTCGCGTCTACCACAGTGCCTTTACCGCGCGTGAAAATAAACAGCAGACGGATCAACAAGCCTATCTGCGCCCAGAGACGGATGCACGTTTGACGGCAGAGGCTCGGTATATTTTGGATGTGGAGCCGTTGAGTGAGTAGATTGGGTTGAATTCTGTTCTTCAAAACTAGACAAAACAGAACAGATCAACTATCCTGCTATCATAGCCAAGATACAGGCTATTTGAGGTTTATGGGGTTACAAAATCGACCCTACAGAAACTCAAATAGCCACTAACCATGAACTGTAAAATAAATGTGGAAAGGATGGACAACGAATGAATTGGCATGACTATATCCACTCGGACCCAAATATTCTTGTAGGAAAACCTGTGGTCAAAGGCACAAGGCTATCTGTTGACTTTTTACTCGGACTTTTTGCAAATGGCTGGAGTTTTGAGCAAATCTTTGAGAGCTATCCACAGCTCACAATGGCATCAGTACAAGCTGTCTTTGCGTTTGCAGCTGAAAGTCTGCGTGACGATGCCTTCTACATCATCCCAAATGAAATGCAATTGGAAATAGCCTGATGAAATTTCTAGCCAATGAAAACTTCCCATTACCAAGCGTCTATCTCCTTAGAAAAGCTGGGCATGATGTTATATCCATTAGTGAAGAGTCACCAGGCATTACCGATGACCTTGTACTCGCACGTGCGGTTTCCGAATCTTGCATTATTTTGACCTTTGATCGAGATTATGGTGAGCTAATCTACCGCATCCATCTTGTTTCCGCCCCCGTGCTATACTTTCGTTACAACCCATTAACACCACAAGAACCCGGTATGCACGTCCTTCGCCTACTTGAGGTTAGTGAACTAGATATCACAGACTGCTTCACGGTAGTTGACAGACAACGGATACGCCAACGTCCATTACCGTGAGCATCAATCTATGGTAACAACCGTGTTATCGGCCTAAAACCACGCGGTACAAACCGCTCCGCATATTTCACCCCACACTGCTGCCCCTTGGCAATATCCCGCGTTTCCATACTCGCCAAGATATCCACGCCATCATGCTCACGCAGCCACACCAACTGGCTTTCATGCGCGGCCATCATCTGGCGTTTCAGTTCATAGACTTCGGTGATATCGACATACTCAGCCGTTTCTGCCAACATATCATGCGCAACGTCCATATAATAGATACGCGCCACACGATCTGAGGCGGGATTATCCGTCTTGATGTGCGGCACACCGCTGATGTAGTTGGCACTAAACGCCAGTTGACCCGCCGCTACATGGTCAGGATGATAGGCTTCCGGCCAGTGGATAAACATGATGTCAGGACGTGCCTGCCGCATCATGTCGATAAAGGCCAGCCGTGTCTCGCTGTCATAGAACAACTCGGCGTCAGGAAAGCCCAGCCAAAAGACCTCCGCCCCAATCACAGCGGCCGCGGCTCTCGATTCACGTTCACGGATCACGGCCAACTCCGCTGGTGGAATCTCCAAATGCCCCTTATCGCCGTTGGTGGCATAGGCCATCATCACATGATGCCCCGCTGCTGCATAGCGCGCCAATGTGCCACCACAACAAATTTCTACATCATCTGGGTGTGCGCCGACAGCTAGAACACGTAACTTCTCCGTCATAAAATTGTCCTTTCAATGGTTTTCTCAACTTCTACCTCATCCATATCCCAAAGAGAGGTTCTCACCCATGTATCCCATAGGCTTGCTCTTCGAAGGAATGGTGATTAAATAACGTACCCATTTGGATCAGACCCGCACGGGGCGTGCTGACTGAACGTGCATAAGTTAAATAGTTGTCATTCCTAAATAACGTACCCATTTAGGCCAAACCCGCACGGTTACAGTGAGTTGGCCTTATAATAAGATATAATTGCGCAAATAAAAAAAGCTATTGCAGTTGCAATAGCTTTTTTTACACACACAATAGGAGAAACCCATTCAAAATCCATTACTCAATCTGGTTTAATTGTAGCATAACACGTTCTTCTCTGGCATCGACTTTTCGTCGTATTTCTCAACAAAACATCTAGTTTTTTTGACTGACGACTAAGCAAGACAAATGACGTATTATTTTATGTGCCATCCAACTCATTGGCCCACATCGCGATATCCGCAATGGTGCGCGCCATCATCGGCCATTCATCGGTATCAAGAGGTCGGAGTTGACGCACTTCTAAAATCGTGCCCAGTACATCATTTGCCTCCGGACCAGGACCATCTTTTAGATCAATATCCAATGGACTTGTGATGCCATATTTTTTGCTAGTTGCCTCCCAACCGACCTCTACTTCCTTATCCTCATGCTCACCCTCATAAATCTCACTAATGCCATGATAGCCCTTCGTTGCGAGCAAATCACGTCCCTGTTTACACGCTGCCCACCACGCTGACAGACGCGTTGCCCCTGTGCTAGAGTCATCCGCAATATTCAAACCAGCGATGCTCGATTGACCAAATAGTTTTCGTCGTCGTTTGCGATCAGCCAATGTTACACCTTCCATGATTGTGGTAATGGCATCTTTCTCATCATTCTCCATTGTGTTCCAAATTTCGACCATCGAGGTCCGCCCCATTATGGGCAAGTTCATCTTGGCGTTGATAAATCCCTTGTGTGTATATTTGACATACTCTGAAACCAGCACCAAAAATGACTGAACTTTAGGGGTATTGAAGCCTTCGCCCAAACTTTCAACCGCTTCGGCCACATATAATAATCGCGAAGGCATATACTCCTGCGGGTCATAGGGGAGTTCATCTTTCATCGCACTTTTTGCCCACTTTGTTGGGTCTTTTTTGCCCTTGCCAGTCTGTTTTCCTCGTTGTGATAGATAGCTAAGTTGCAATGGACTCCACATATCACGGACAGACTTATCTACACGGCTACTTAACCCTGCATAGCCTTTGAAAAATTCGGTGACTCTATCCAACCGCACCCCCAAACTAAACTGAGGAGCAGCCTTGGCCGTATTGGTTTCATAGTAATAGGTCCTGCCGTTTTTGCCTTTAAACTGTAATCGAGGTGTTGGAAGGTGATCGTGATAGACAACATTTTTGGCTTCTGTCCATGCCTCTAAAGACTCTTTATCACCGCTGCGGAATTTTTCATGAAATGCCGCAGCAAACATCGCACTCAACTCCAGCATTCGTTTCCCATCTTTGGTTGCTGGTTGTGCATCAAATACATATTCAACATCATTCCCATCGGCCTCAATGGTAAAATCGCCCAGATAGTGGTCTAAAATAGGCCCCCTACCGGGTTTGTCCCACGTATCAATAATTCGCTCTGGCCGATATTTATCTTGCTTCCATCCTTTTTGCCGAAGACCCGGATGTCGGATTTGTAATTCCATGCCAACCTTTGGCTTCCGCTGGATCACATCACCTGTGGTACGATTTATTTGTTGGCGGTGAGATGAGTTGTGTGGCTGTTCATGCTCATCTGAAGCCATTGTTGTATCTGTCGCAAAATCGCGCTGTATAAGCGATGATGGATGATTTTGGATGATTGAGCTAGGTTCACGGGATATGACGGTGGATATTGGCGGCTGAATCACAGAGCTATGCCCAGAATCCCAAATAGAACGAGATGGAGATCGATCTTCATCCTCAGTCAACTGTGTGTTATGTTGTTTTTGTATGTGGAATGGTAACGGCTTAGGAATCCGTTGCCGGATTTTTCGCCGGACTTGTTGATTGCCTTGTGTATCATTCATAAATTTATATTTCACCTAAACATGCACTGTGTCGGCACTGTGTCTGCATAGTGCCAGCATAGTGCCAGCATAGTCTCGCTGTATAGCCTCTCTGCTGCTATCGCATCATTGTAACCGTAGGTCCAGCTTTTCGTCAAATAAAATGGACAAAGAATCAGATTGTATCCTATGTGTCTGTCCATATAAAGTCTGCCTCATTCACCATGCGACCCCCCTTGAGTTCTTCCAAATAGATGGCACGCATTACATGCGTCATACCGACAGGCGACTCATCAACATGCGCCATAAACGCGGCGTTGAGCGCAATGTTGGCGATGCTACCACCTGTGAGCTTGAAGCGTGATGCTAGGTAGCTGTAATCCAAACCATCACAAGGTGTTTCAGGGGGGAATGCTTGTTGCCAAATGCGTTCCAGTCGTACTGTGTCAGGTTTGGAGAAGGTGACAGAGAAACGGATGCGGCGCGTAAAGGCATCATCCAGGCTAGATTTAAAGTTGGTTGCCAAAATTGCCAGCCCCTGAAAGGCTTCAATACGCTGTAAGAGGTAGTTGACCTCGATATTGGCGTAGCGGTCGTGGCTACTGCGCACCTCGCTGCGTTTGCCAAACAGGGCATCCGCTTCGTCAAAAAAGAGAATCATGCCGCCTTCGTCAGCCGCATCAAAGACTTTGCGCAGATTCTTCTCCGTTTCGCCGATATACTTGCTGATCATGGATGAGAGGTCAATGCGATAGAGGTTGAGGTTGAGATAGCTGGCAAGCACTTCAGCGGCCATTGTTTTGCCTGTGCCACTTTCGCCTGCAAAGAGTACAGTCATGCCCAAACCTCGGCTAGACTTGTTGCGAAAGCCCCACTGCTCATAGATCGCCCCCTGACGCCGCACCTGCTCGCCAATCAGCCATAATACCTGACGTTCGGCATCGGGTAGCACGATGTCATCCCACCGCGCTTTGGGGACAATCCGTTCAGCCAGTTCGTCAATGGCGGCACGGCTATGGATCAAGCATGTTTCCCATAAAGAACTATGATGCAGGGCGATACCCGTAGAAAGGGTACTGGCTGTGGTCTGGCTAATGGTGTGGATGGTGGAGAGGTTGAAGTTGAACTGTGCGCCTAGCTGCATGGCAACATCTGCGACATTCGTTGTTGAATCATCTTGAAGAACCGACTGCCAAGCCTGCATCTGCTCCGATGTAGTCGGTTTACGTACATCGAGCGTGAGCGTCCGTTGGGGCAGCTTTTTGAGCGCGGTATAGGTATCGACAAAGCACAACCCCTCGCAGTAATAAAGCAGGCGCACCAGTCGATGTTGATAGCTACGGTCGCTTGGCTCGTCGGTTGATTGCGGCTCGACCTGTTCAATGTCAATGTATAACCCCAGCGGTGACAAACGTCGTTCGCGATTCCAAAGCCGCACCCAATCAAGAAACTCAGTGGCTTGGTGGGGAACAAGTGGTAGCTGTAGGTGATAGAGCCTGATGCCCATTTGTTTGGCAATGCGTTGGGCAACGGTCTGTTTGCTGATGGTGTCGCTCCCCACCAATTGGATGACGGTGGGTTCAGCAAGATTCTGTGTTTGTGTATAGCGTTGCGCTAAATAGTGCGTCGCCGTGTCGATGTGCTGCTGCTGTGAATGAGGGAGGACCAACATCTCGGCAGTATCGGGCAACGTCAAGGTATAGGCTTGTAAACGTGTCTCTGTGATCTCAAGACCCTGCAAATAGTAGATGAGTCGTTCATCCAGTTGCAGCGGACAGTGCATGAGCGGTTTGGCTCCTTGACGCGTGACATGGATCAAATGCCAGTGACGTAACGGTGCGTTTGGTGATAATGCCTGCCAGTTGGCCTCTTCCAGCAGTGACATGGCAAGGGCAAAGGTTGGGTAGGTCAGTTCAGGGTCCTGCTGGAGGATGCTACACAGCATTGCCAACTCTGGGTTGACCTCAACGGCCAAACAGAGCCAGATAATCTGGACCTCAAACCAAGAGAGGTTAAAATGATGTTGTAATTTGACAATATTGGGTGTAGGCTTCTGATGATGGAGTGTAGCGATTTCCAGTGTGAGCTGGTCGAGTTTTGTGTCATCTGATACCGCTAGTTTTTTGCCTATCTCTGGATCAAGCGCGGAGATTTGTTGTAAAAGACGCCAATGAATCCATTGGACCATGATCTGTAGACTGTATTGATTTGTTTGGTTTTCCATGATATAGGCTGTCTACCCATGTACTATAATGAACTGTTCGTGTAAACAGCCTATCATGGATGATGGGGTGGGTCAAATGAGGACGCGCCGTATATAGTTTGCTTGTAATTGTAATAAACTTATCTGTCTTTCTATTGAATATGGCAGGATACTTGGGTAGCGAGTATTGTATATGAAGCGAGTATTGTATACGAGTCTTAAATAGATTTTGTAATTTTAACTGTCTTTTATAGGAAACGATTTTACATGAATTATTATACCATCATCTTCATCCTGACCCTGTTCCTCGGTGGTGGCTGGCTTTGGGCGACCCAAGTACCCATTGAGCAAGCAACCTATAGCCGTACCCCGTTACCATCCATCGGCCACCCCGCACCGGACTTCACACTGACCACATTGGATGGCAACTCCTTTGACCTGAGCACACAGAACAAACCCATTGTCCTTAATTTCTGGGCCACATGGTGTGGTCCATGCCGCCGTGAGCTACCCGCATTACAGGCGACGACCGAACGCTATGATGGTGAGGTACTGGTGGTTGGTGTGGATCAAGGGGAAGGGGCAGAGATTGTGCAGCGCTATGTTGATGAACTGGGGCTAACCTTTGTTGTGCCAATGGATGCGGACCATGCTGTGGCCGATAGCTACAACGTGCGTGGAATGCCAACGACGTTTTTTATTGACAGTGAGGGCATTATTCAACAAACGTGGTCCGGTGAAATGAACCAGATTACGCTGGCTGAGGGCATTGCCAAAATTCTCGACTGAGGTTTTGTGCAACCTACATATTGGCACGATTGTCTCCCTTATGCTAAACTCCACTATAAATACTGCGGGTTGCATGAACGATCTATTTCATCACACGACACGATCCACCCTTGGATGGTGACGACACAGTACACTAATTCTATCCCGTCACCTCACAATGGTTTCGTTACTGTCGGGTATTGAAACACCACTTCATGCACCAATGTCTTGTGATCGTTCGCTGTTTCAGTCATATTATCCAAAATTTTGATAATCGAATGGCAAACGATGAGTGTCTAATCATAATCAAAAAAGGGACTATTCAACTCATGACACAAAATGAAAAATCACGCAAACTGTTATCCATGAATCGTCGTCAATTCATTCAAATGGCATTGGCGACAGGTTCGGTTTCAGCACTGCTTGCTGCCTGTGCGCCAGCCGCTGCACCAAGTGGTAGCGATGCGCCTGCTGATTCGGGTGAGGCTGCTGAAAGTATGGCATCTGGCGGTGGTGAACTGCGCTTGATGGGGCACCAGGAAGTTGCGGGACTTAGCCCAGAGAACTGGGGACCAAGCGTCCAGACAACCATGATTCGTGCGATTCACGATTCACTGATGTTGTTGGATGAAAACTTGGACAATGCACTGCAATTGGCAAGCAACCTAGATGTTTCTGAAGATGGCCTGACGTACACCTTCACACTGCATGAGGGTGTCACCTTCCATGACGGTGTAGCACTCACATCTGCGGATGTCAAATACACCTTTGACTTTTTCCGCAATCCAGACAATGCATCGAGCATCGTCAACCGCTTCCGCAACATCGATACGATTGACACGCCAGATGACTTGACCGTTGTCATCAACATGAGTGAAGTCAACGCCGCCTTCTTGACCGACGGTGCGCAATGCCCAATCGTCCAATCTGCCTATCATGCAGAAGTTGGCGACGAAGCCTATGCACAAGCACCAGTCGGCTCCGGTCCATTCAAGCTGGTTGAGTTTAACCCAGCCGAGGTTGTGGTGGTTGAAGCCTTTGATGATTACTGGCAGGGTCGTCCACAGGTTGACACCATTCGCCAAGAAGTTGTGCCTGAGCCATCAGTCCGCACGATTGCACTGCAAACGGGTGATTCTGACTCTGCACTGTGGCCGCTGTTGGTTGAAGATAGCATGATGTTTGACGAAGACCCAGGCTACAATGTAATCGTCACATCGAGTGGTGGTGTCAAGCACTTCCCACTCAACAATCAGTTGCCACAACTGTCTGACAAGCGTGTCCGTCAGGCATTGATGCACGCACTGGACCGACAACGCATCATTGATGACTTGTGGAATGGCGCAGCAGCCGTTGCCCACAGTAACCTGTCACCAAAGTTTGCCTTCTATTCACGGGATGGGGATGAAAGTCTAAAGCGTTACGACTACAACCCAGAAGGTGCAATGGCTCTACTGGATGAAGCTGGCTGGGCGATGGGTGATGATGGTGTGCGTGAGAAAGATGGCACAAAGCTTTCCTTCACATGCACCACAATTACAGGCGACCAAGCACGCCGTCCAATCGCTGAGTTGGCACAGCAACTCTTTGCCGAGGTTGGCGTTGACATGCAGTTGGCCGAAGCACCCATCTCAACCATTCTGGAAGGTTTGCGCCAGGGTACTGTCGATGCGGCTCTCTTCAACTGGACATACGGCTCGGTTGACCCAGACCCATCCAACATTCTGCGCTCGGATGGCGGTCAGAACTGGAATTCGTTCCGCAATGATCGTGTCGATGAACTGATCGACGCGGGTCTGGCCGTTGCCGATCCAGAGCAACGCAAGCCAATCTACGACGAAATCCAAGAAATCGTCACCGAAGAAGTGCCCATGCTCTACTTGCAGTGGGACGAATGGATGAATGTCTTCACTGGCCGCGTCAGCGATTTGCCAGAAACCGCCAACGATGGCTTTAGCATCTATTACAACGGTCTCCGCAAATTTGGGATTGCAGATGGATAATTAGTTAATAGTTAACAGTTAATAGTTAATAGTGATGCAGTACAACAAACTATTAACTATTAACTATCAACTATTAACTGCTTTGGGGGAAACATGAGTAAAATGACACGTCGTGATTTTTTGCGATATTCAGCCGTTAGTGGTACTGCGTTGTTGATGGCGGCTTGTGCGCCAGCGACTGCACCATCGGGTGGTGATGCGCCTGCACAGGATGATTCGGCTCCAGCAGCAGATGACATGCCGAGCGGTCCTGTACAGGGTGGCACAATGGTTTGGATGGGCCACCAAGAGGTATCTGGTTTGAGTCCGGACAATACGGGGCCAACCGTTCATTGGGTCATGATCATGAACATCCACAACCCGCTGGTTGCCATCAACGAATTTAATGAACTGGAGAACGTACTGGCGAAGTCAGTTGAGGTTGCCGAAGATGGTCTCACCTACACCTTCCAACTGCATGAAGGTGTGAAGTTCCACGATGGTACAGAGATGACAGCAGCAGATGTGGCCTACACCTATGATTTCTATCGCAACCCAGACAATGGCATGTCGATTGCGGGTGACTTTACGGGTGTTGGCTCTGTGGAAACACCGGACAAGTACACCGTTGTTGTCAATATGGATGAGGTCAACGCTGCATCGCTGGTCAACTGGGCCAACACGCCCATTGTGCATTCAGCCTATCATGCCGAGGTTGGTGAGGACACCTATCGCACCACACCCATCGGCACAGGTGCATACAAGCTCAAGGATTGGCGACCTGCCGAATTCACCGAGCTTGAAGCCTTTGACGATCATTTCCGTGGACGACCCAACATCGACATTCTGCGCCAGGACGTTGTGCCAGAGCCATCTGTCCGCATGATTGCCTTGCAGAGTGGTGAGGCCGATTCTGCTGTATGGCCGCTACTGGTCGAGGATAGCATCCTGCTTGAATCGGACCCCGGCTACACGGTTTATCGCACACTGGCGAATTCAATCAAGCACTTCCCGCTGAACACAACTGTGCCACAGTTATCAGACAAAGCAGTGCGCCAAGCGATGATGCATGCACTGGATCGCCAGCGTATCATCGACGATCTCTGGAATGGTGCAGCGCAGATTTCGCACTCAAATCTGACACCTGCCAGCCCATATCACCGTGATGATCTCAAGCAATATGACTTCAATCCAGAAGGTGCAATGGCGATGTTGGATGAGGCAGGTTGGGTCATGGGTGATGATGGTGTGCGTGAGAAGGATGGTCAAAAACTGTCATTTACCTGCACGACCATCACTGGCGACCAAGCACGTCGTCCAATCGCCGAGCTTGCACAACAATTCTTGGCCGATGTCGGTGTTGACATGCAACTTGCCGAAGGACCTGTGGCCTCCATCTTGCAGGGAATGCGCGAAGGCACAATGGACTGCTCGCTCTATAACTGGACCTATGGTAGTGCCATTGAACCGGATCCATTCAGCACACTGCACTCGGATGGCGGCAATAACTTCTCCAAGCTCAACGACCTACGTCTCGACGAACTAATCGAGACGGGCTTGACCGTGGTTGATTCAGCACAGCGCGAGCCAATCTACACCGAAGTCCAAGAAATCTTTGTGGACGAAGTGCCAGCACTCTATCTGCAATTTGACGAATGGATGAATGTATTCACCAGTCGTATTAAAGGACTTAATGATGGTCCTAGGAATGCCAACATGTATCAAAATGCGCACACTTGGTGGATTGAAGAAGGGTAAGGCGGGTTTTAATAGCGTAGCATGGGCATCCTTGCCCGTTGCGAAGATGCATTGGCAGGGATGCCTACGCTATGTTTCAGGGTTATGCACCGTTTAAGGAGTATCGAATGTTTGAACCAATTACGGTGACTTATGAAGATGGGGTGCTGAAGCCAACGCAGCCGTTACCCTTTGAAGAGCATGAGACGTTAGCTGTACAGGTTGTGCCACAGTGGGGGAATGGCACTTCATCAAATGGTGAGTCTGTGCTTATGAAACTGAGAGAGTCCCTTAATCGTGAGAAAGAAGCCTACAATCGATTGCATCCATTGTTGAAAGAAAAATATTTCGGTAAAAACGTGGCGATCTATAAGGGTGAATTAGTTGATGTAGATGAAGATTATATCAGTTTATACAGACGTATAAGAGAAAAATATCCCGATGATGTGCTATGGCTCTCGCCTGTTAAAGAAGAACCAATTGGCACTGTACACCCTCGTTCACCTCGTATTAGCAGCCAAAATAACGAAATACCTAATGCAAAATCAGATGGTGTACAAACAGAATCATTCGATGAAAGTGAAAGCGAAAAAAAACAATCTGAGGCAATTAGTCGTGAGCAAAAAGCCTATATCGAATTGCACCCAATGCTAAAAGAAACATATCTTGGTCAGAGTGTAGCAATCTATCAAGGTGAATTGATCGATGTGGATGAAGATTTTAGCACTTTAGTTGGACGTGTACGCAAAAAATATCCACAAGAGGTTGTACTGATGAAAACTGTTAAAGAAGAGCCAATTGAGACAATATACATGCGTTCGATACGATTTGCAAAGTAGACTAGCCAGATGATTTATTCATATGATTACGATGTAAGTTACCATCCCGCCATGCCAATGGTCGATTTACAAATTAGTCTTACCGAAGATGATCCACCTATTGTTGTGACGGCAATGGTTGACTCAGGGTCAGACGCAACAACCATACCAATACGTTATGTACGACAATTAAAAGCACCTGTGGTTGATACACAATGGATGTCTGGCATCACTGGCGAGCGGCATTTAGTTAAGACATATGCAGTTTTTGTGCGAATTGGCAATACAGCCAGAGGTCTTTCGGTAGTCGGCGACAAAATAAATCACGTCCCACTTCTTGGTCGAGATATGCTCAACCAACTTGTTGTCACTCTTGATGGCTATGCTCAAGTAGTAGAAGTTAAAGATTAATATTTGGCTAGAAAAACTAGCATGATTTTATAACAGATGTTCATAAGTAGTACCACACAATAAACTATGTTACGTTATATCACTATACGCCTCATTCAAGGGGCCATTGTCATTTTGTTGATCAGCATTGCCACGTTTGTGATCATGCGCTTGATGCCGGGGGACCCTGTTTACCTGCTTTTGGGAGAGGGTGAAATCCGCATCAGCGAAGATCAGATTGAGGCAATTCGTGCCAAGTGGGGGCTTGATCGTCCTTACTATGAGCAGTATTTTATCTGGGCTGGGAATTTGCTGCGGGGTGATTTTGGCAAATCGCTGATCCGCACAGGGGTCCCTGTGCGAGATATGATCTTTGAGGCCATTCCTGTAACCATCAACTTGAATCTACTTGCCATTGGCATTGCGTTGGCGGTGGCCTTGCCGGCGGGTATCATTGCGGGTATTCGACGCAATTCGAGCTTTGACTATTCGACAGCTGTCGGGGCGACACTGGGAATTGCGTTGCCCAACTTTTGGCTGGCGTTGATGTTGATCCTGCTCTTTGCGCTCTATGTGCCGCAATGGATTGGCGGCGAATATCCGCTGATTGGTAGGATTCCGCCTTTTGGGTTGAAGACGTGGCAGGGGTACATTTTGCCTGTCATTGTGCTATGTACAGAGCAAACGGCGATTCTCACACGCGTGATGCGCGCCTCCACGATTGAGGTGATGACGCAGGACTATGTACGAACAGCCTATGCCAAGGGGCTTGCCAACTATGTGGTCGTTGTCCGTCATGCCGTGCGCAATGCATTATTGCCCGTGGTAACGGTGATCGGATTCCGCATTGCCTTTATTCTTAGTGGCACGATTGTGGTCGAAACCGTCTTTGCCATTCCTGGCATTGGGCGGCTTTTCACCGACTCGATTATGCGACTGGATTATCAAGTGGTGCAATCGTTGGTGGTGGTGCTGGCCGTCATTGTCGTATTCTCCAATCTACTGACAGATTTGGCGTATGCGTTGATTGACCCACGTATTCAATATGATTAAATACTCTGTAAAATAAGTTTTTCGGTATTGTCATTACCTGTGAGGCAGGAATCTACGCCGGACAACACATGGATTCCTGCCTTCGCAGGAATGACCAAAATACCTAATTATTTAGCTGACAAGGTACTAAATTATAGAGGAAATAAATGGCTGCAATCACAGCGGAACAGAAATTAGATAGCAAATTACAACTGACAGAGGAAACGCAACGCCGCTCCGAGTTGCTCCAAGCATGGCAACGATTTAGCGGCAACCGCATGGCTGTCATGGGTGCAATACTTATCCTGTTGATGGTACTCATGGCAATAGCGGCCCCCTTGCTGACACCGGAAGAACCCAACTTTCAATATCAGGGGATGCGTGGTGAAAGCCCAACCGCAGAACACCCTTTTGGCTTTGACTATAATGGGCGAGACCTGCTGGCAAGAGTTATCTTTGGGTCACGCGTGGCCTTGATGGTTGGGTTGTTGGCAACAACAGTAGCATTGGTCATCGGCATTGTCATCGGAGCGGTGGCAGGGTACTTTGGCGGTTGGGTCGATACGTTACTCTCACGCATCATCGACACACTGATGGCCTTCCCCATTTTGGCATTGCTGATTGTGTTGTCAGCCGTTGTGGGACCAAGCCTAACAACGACCATTCTGGTGATTGGCGTGACAGGCTGGGCTCGGTTTGCGCGCGTGGTACGTGCAGATGTCATGAGCCTCAAGAGCCGCGATTATGTGGTGGCGGCACAGGCCAGTGGTGCGCAAAATGGGCGCATCATCTTTTTGCACATGCTCCCTAATGTGCTGGGTCCCGTTGTTGTCCTCGCATCACTGGGTATCGGCAGCATCATCATTCTGGAAGCCGCACTCTCATTCTTGGGGCTAGGCGTCCCACCACCGACACCATCGTGGGGTCGCATTCTAGCCGATGGCCGCCCACACCTCATGCGCTATCCTCACATCTCCTTCTTCCCTGGCTTGATGATTGTGATTACCGTGTTGGCCTTTAATTTCCTTGGGGATGGGCTGCGCGACGCATTGGACCCACGACAGAAAACGGATTAAAATAACGTAGGTCGGATTTATGGAATCAGTCAACATAAACTATGGGTTGTTACTCTCTCAACTGTTCAACGTTGCCCTTTTGTTGATTTTGGCTGTAATCTTATTCTGGCTTTATCGACGCTGGTCCGTATCCAGAGCAGAGATGAAACAACAAAATCAGGAAATAGTACAAACGCTGCAACGAATTGATGAAAAATTGGATGGGCAAACAAATATTCGTGAAGGTAGGAGAAAAATATAATGCTCCGATTTAAAGATTTATCTGAGGAAACGCTGGATAAAATCAGATACAGACAGTTTGATCGCTTTATTCGCAAACATGAAGGTCCAGAGATTTGGGATCCATGGTTGAGACATGATGATTTAGAATTCCTTGAAGTTGATAACAAAATGGTTTTGTTGCCCTTTGGTCAGGAATACCACAAGAATGTCACCATTTTGCGGACTGCGTTTGATCCAGAAACGACTGTCCTCACAATTTTCTTTAAAGACACAACGTTTGTCTCCGATCCTGAACTTGAAATGTTTGAGGCGGGCTATATCGCAATCTGTGAACAAATGCCTGGTGAAGAATTCTTTATTACGATTCTCTATCATCACTGGTTTATTATTGAAGAGCAACTTTCGTGAGAGTCGGCTAGAAAAACATTAGTTGAGTATAAAGAAAGGAGTTCGATACCCAATGAGTATCCAAGCAAAAGAAGGAATCACCTATCTCTCATATGGTATACCGTTTAAACGACAAACCGATTCTCAAAACGGCCATACAACAGAGGCACAATCATCGAATGGTGCAACACACCAGATAAAAATGCCTCCTATCTACTGGAACGTTGCAAAGCCCATTATTCAATATCAAAATGGGGCAACACCACGCGGCTATGTGTATCTCCCTGACTATGAAGCAGAATTGATTCCGTTACAGGAACTCAAGCAGAAACCTTGGTGGCCTGGCACATTACCGGACCACACCCAATTACCAGATTCGGATGGTACTTTTGTGAAAAATTTTCTGGAACACCCACAAAGCATTTTAATTACAACGTCGATTCGGCCAGTATTGGACCGTATACATCCTGATGGTCGCTATAAAATCGGTCAAGATGGGGGCATCTATTGGGAACATCACTATGGCGGCGATCCGATAGATGGCTGTAAAGCACCAGATTGGTGTTATATACCCGATGTTGACCCAGGTTTTCCCAAATCCTATGTCCTCTGGCAAGAGCTGGTTCCACCCCGCATCATCATTGAATTTGTCTCTGATAATGGACGCAGAGAGCGGGACCGGACACCCGTCACAGGTAAATTCTGGGTCTATGAAAACGTCATCCAGCCACAATACTATGCCATTTACACGGAAAGTCGATCAGAGATTGAACTCTATGAGTGGGTCAACGGGCAGTTTCGGCTAGTTCCACAAAATAGCAGAGGCCATTATCCCGTCGCCACCATGGGTATCGAACTCGGTATTTGGCACGGTCAATACCTGAACGACACGGCTAATTGGCTGCGCATCTGGGATAGTGATGGTAACTTGTTGCTTAGTGGTGAAGAACGTGCGGAGTCTGAACGTCGCGAACGGGAATTGGCTGACCAACGAGCTGAAGCGGCAGAACAACGGATGCAAGCTGAGATTGCAGAAAAAGAGCGTATGGCAAACTATCTGCGTTCACTTGGTATTGATCCAGATAATCTGCCAGCATAGAGAAAATAAACCAGAGAAAACAAGTCAGTGAAAACAAACCAGAGAAAATCAGAGAAAATATGTCATTAATCGAAACGATTCAATCTATTATTGCTGACAGCAAAGCCAACATGGGTGTTGCCATTCATCACATCGAGACAGGCGAGTCTGTCTATATCAATGCTGATACCCTCTTCCCTATGTGTAGTGTTCTCAAAATTCCTGTTCTTTGTGAAGCCTTTCGCCAAATTCATGCCGGAAAATTTAGTTTAGATGAGCGCATTGAGCTTACCTTGGCTGAGAAAAATCTGCCAAGTGGTGTCCTTGTCTTTTTCCAAGATGGGCTGATGCCGACGTTTCGTGATTTGCTGACAGTCATGATTATTATCAGCGACAACACGGCGACAGATATGGTTATGCATCGCGTCGGAACAGAAAACATCCACAACTTTATGCATGAGCTTGGGCTAACCGACATTCATGTCACTATGACGATTCGCGACATCTTTGATGATCTTTTGGGGGCGGCATCTGATCCTCGACGATCCTTTACGAATTTGGCAGAGAATCGCACCATGCCAGACATCAACAAAGATGGGACTGCCCTGCGTTCTGATCCAACCAATGATGTCAGTTCGGCTCGCGCTATGACGCAACTATTGACAAAAATTTACACAGGTCAGATTGTGAATCGCGCTGCCTGCGACGACATGCTCCACATTCTGCTCCAACAACAACTCAACTCGCGGCTACCACTCTTCTTGCCCTATGGCGTCCCCTTTGCACACAAGACAGGCACACTCGCTGGCATTCGCAACGACGCGGGTATTCTTTATGCCAGCGATACCTCCCATGTCGCCATGACTGTGTACACACGTTGGAGCACAGAGGAAACTACTGGAAACAAAGTCGCCGAGTGGAAGCGCATCAATGAGATCGACAGTGCGATGGGACATATCGGCAAAACTGTCTATGACTATTTTCGAGAGAAGTAAGTAACAACATGCAAATCGACACGCTCATACTCAATGGCCGCATTGTTGACGGCACAGGCAATCCTTGGCGCGGCGGAGATATCGCACTCAGCGGTGAACGTATCGTCGCCATTACCCCTGCTGGACGTCTCAACAAAGATGACGCAAAGACTGTCATTGACGCCACTGGCATGGTGGTCTGTCCCGGCTTCGTAGACATGCTCAGTCATTCCACGCTTGCGCTTATGTACGACCCGCGCAGCCTTTCCAAGGTGACACAGGGTGTCACGACCGAAATCATGGGGGAAGGCTGGACGCCTGCGCCTCATGGTGGCAAATTGGATTTGGACTGGATTAGTCGGAGACAGGAATTGGCCGCACGTCCAGAGTGGCTGGAACGCATCCCGACATGGACCCAATTTCGTGATTGGCTGGAGGCGATGGTGGATGTCGGCGTCTCGACCAATGTTGGCTCTTATCTTGGTGGTGGCACACTGCGTCGTTATGCAATGGGCATGGAGATGGGGCATCCTAGTGAGGATGAGAAGGCCATCATGCGCCGTCTTACCCATGAATCTATGGAGCAAGGAGCAATGGGTGTCTCCTACGCCTTGGTCTACGCACCGAGTGCCTATTCGGGAACCGAAGAAATTGTCGATGTCTGCAAAGTTGCCAGCCAGTATGATGGTGTCTATGTCTCGCATTTGCGTTCCGAGGGAGCAGCATTGTTAGAGGCATTGGATGAGGCATTGCATATCGGCCAAGAAGCCAACTTACCCGTTGAAATCTATCACCTAAAAGCAGCGGGGAAAGATAACTGGCCCAAACTCACGCAGCTATTTGAGCGCGTCAATAATGCCCGCACCAACGGTCAGGATGTCACAGCCGATATGTACCCCTATCATGCGATGGGGACAGGGCTAATGGCGATTTTACCACCCTGGACATCGGCAGGTGGAAACTTTTACAAAAACTTACGTGACCCCGAAATGCGAGCCAAAATTATTGCTGAAACCATGAATCCATCGGGTGATTGGGAGGCAATGGCAAGTATGAACGGTCCTGATAGTGTGATGCCCATTGGTCTACATAAGCCAGAGAATTTACAATATATTGGCAAACCGCTGACCGAGATTGCGGATACAATGGGTACAAACTGGGTGGATGCAGCCTGTGAGCTTGCATTGTCTGAGGAGCAATTTGTCTCGGCCATTTTTTACACAATGAGCGAAGACAACGTGCGCCGAAAATTGCAGCAACCTTGGATTACTGTTGGGACGGATGCAGGCGGTACAGACCCAGAGTGGGGGGAAAGATTGCGCGGGCCGATTCATCCACGTACCTATGGCTCCTATCCACGCATTTTGGGAAAATATGTCCGTGATGAAAAGGTGCTGCCACTGGAAGAAGCGATTCGTAAAATGAGTTCAGCCGGCGCACAACGCTTTAACCTGCGTGATCGCGGCCTACTACACGAGGGATACTTTGCTGATGTGGTCATCTTTGATCCAGAGACGATTGCGGACAAAGCCACCTATGCTGACTCACATCAACTGTCATTAGGAGTTCGCGATGTGTGGGTGAATGGGACCAAAGTTTTGGACAACGGTACACATACCGGGGCGACACCGGGACAAATAGTTCAGAAGAGATAATCACGATTGAACTTGGTTCAGATTTGTGGTATGTTATGGCACAAGCTTATTTTTGCTGATGGTAAAGTCGATGAATAGTAACGAAGCACTGTAATTTATGCGTATTATCTCTTTTGCCCGTTTGAGGGAATTTTATAGTCCCCAATGCAGAAACGCCACTAAAATCATGGCGTTTACATGTGAAAAATGCTCAGTGGCACAATCCAACAGATGTTTTGAACGATTACAATACGGCTGACATCTTAGGAGATAATCGTGTTGTGTTTAATATTGGCGGGAATAAGTATCGACTGGTAGTGAGAATAAACTACAAGAGTCAGTCAGTATACATTCGTTTTATACGAACACATAATGAATATGACAAAATTGACGCAAGAACATGCTAATCCTCATCCCATCGCTATCAAAACTGAACGTGAGTACGAAAAGATTTTAAAAGAGATTGATGACATTTTTGATGCTGAGCCCAACACACCTGAGTTTGAACGACTAGACTTATTGGTCACAATGGTTGAAGAGTACGAAGAATATCATTACCCGGTAGAAATGCCAGACCCGATATCAATGATTGAACACGTTATGGAAGCAAGATGCATGGCTCCTGCTGATTTAGTTCCGTACATGAGTTCAGAGGATAGTGTGCAAAAAATCATGGAAAAAAAAGTTATCTAACAGATTCTATGATTGAAAAGCTAGTAAAGGGGCTGAATATTTCTGAAAGCGTGTTGCGACAAGAGTATGAGCTTGTTCCTAGCCCTTTATTCACAAGCCCTTTTCTGACTTCTACACCCAACACAGCAAAAGTTCAACAATATGTTTAAAATTGAGCATGTTATTGTGCGTACTCAAAACACAAATTGCACCAACTTTACGTATATCCGCTGCAGACGGTATCGTAAACACAGCATAGTGAGGATATCGTGCTACAGCCCAGAACCTATCCATCCATGATCAGCCACGCCCTCTTTTTAGAACCACAGCCTTTCATCATGATGACCGAAGATGACAACCCTTGGGCAGAGGGGCTTTTTCTCACGCTCTGCGTGGGCATCATCGCGGGATGTACACAGTGGCTTGGCGGATTGATTACCAGCCTCAGCTATCCAAGTGGTCCCGCCGTCCTGGAGGCATTTCTACGGGCGGGGTCCCAACTGAATGCCCAACTTGACTTCCCCATTGCCAGCACAGAACTAAATCGACTGCTCACGCAGACATGGCACATTGCCACGGCCAGTGGATTTTTAGATTTTGCCAACGGCACAGCGTGGGATAATCTGCTGGGTATTTTGCTCATGCCTGTCATGCTGATCCTCCAGTGGGTCACGATTGGCTGTACAGCGTATCTCATTGCACGACGCATGGGTGGCACAGGGACTCTCAACCAGACACTGGGTGCAACATCCTTATTTGTTGCACCCAAAGTTCTCCTCTTCTTTACCATTATTCCCTTTGTAGTGGTTAACAGCTTCTTGCTAAACGTTTGGGGATTGCTCATCGTCTATCGTGCTGTACAAACAGCCCAAAAGCTACAATGGCGACGGGCTGCCATCGTCACAATATTATCGCCTTTGAGCCTCGCCCTTTTATTGGGGCTGATCGTCGGGGCCATTGCCATCATTGTCAGCATTACCAATCTTGATATGCTTATTCTGGCGGAAGGTGTATGATGGTCGCTCAACCTACATCTCAGCCTACATCTCAGTCTGCATCTCAACCTGCCCAACCCCCTACCAATCAGAGGTCACTGTGGCCCTTTGCTGCATGGCTACCAACAACGCAACAGATCAGCAATAGCCTACAACTGCGACTCAATCTGCTGATTGATAGACCTGCGCCTGTATCCACGACCGACCCAACCGATAGTACGTCTCTACGCAAACGCAACGAAGCCTATGTCATCCCCACAACCATGCGTCAGGGGGTGGGGTTGGTGTTACTGATTGCCTTGCTGGCAGGATTTCTACCATTTTGTATGAATTGGATCTATGCGGTCAGAATCGGTGCAGCCTATCCATTGGCGCAACTGACAACCATGTTTGACTTTCAAAATCAAGCAACACAACTTGGCATCAGTCATCCGCTGGTGGTTGTGAGCGAGATGATACAAACGATGGCCGGGCTTCCACCCATTATGCCAATTTGGATGGCAGCTGGGCTGAGTGCTTTTGGCGAGTGGATCAATCAGACCTTTGTCTGGCTGACAACATGGCTATGTTATGGACTGCTGGTACTGTTACTTAGCCATGCGCAAGGGGCGCGAACATCGTTGCCAACCTTTTATGCCCTCACCGCCTATGCCGCTGTACCGCTGATTTTTGCCGGATTTCGTATCATTCCCTGTGCAGGTCCACCACTCATGCTCATCTCTGTCACCTGGTCCTATATCATCTATTACCATGCGGTTCGAGTAACAACAGGGTTGCCTATGCGCAGTGTTCTCATCAGTATGCTAGGCGCATGGTTGTTCTATTGGCTAGGTACGTTACTGTTTTCCACAGAGATGTTGATTACACTGTTAGGATGGATTGGCGGTTAGTTGGTGGGCAGTCGTCGGTAGTCAGTCGTCGGTGCTCGGTAGCTAATAAGCAACTGATGATTCAATGAAAAGGCAAGTTTCATAATGGCAAAAGCACGTACACAATATATTTGTAGCAGTTGTGGCAACACGCAGATGAAATGGATGGGGAAGTGTCCAGACTGTAACGAATGGAACACGATGGAAGAGATGGTGGTGCGTCCTGCGGCCAAAAGTCGTTCGACCATGCCGACCAATATTTCGGGGTTGCCTCAAAAGCCAATGGCTCTACCCGATATTCCAACTGATGACTTGCCTCGTCTTGTGCTGCAAATGAGTGAATTGAACCGTGTGCTTGGTGGTGGTATTGTGCCTGGCTCTGGTGTTTTGGTTGGTGGCGATCCGGGCATCGGTAAATCTACCTTGTTGGCCCAGATGGCCTCCGAAGTCTCAGAACG
>JBCCFC010000040.1:0-21966 GCA_039029935.1 Chloroflexota bacterium | reverse complement strand
TCTCAATCTTGGCCGAGCGTGACCCCGCCTACAACAAAATCAAGGTGCGTATTGAGTATGCCGAAGACCCGGACGCGTGGCTATGGGGATTTATCGCGAACCAAAAGCGTACCGACCTTGACCCAATTGAGGAGGCGATTTCCTTCTCGATGGCATTGGAAGACAAATCAGCGGGGTATACGCAGCAAACGCTCTGTCAGAAAGCAGGGATTTCACGTAGTTATCTGACCGACCGTTTGGTGTTGCTCAAGTTGCCGCAGGATGCACAGGATATGATTGCAGATGGCATCATCCCCATGTCGCATAGTGAACAAATCAACCGTCTATCCAAACTGCCAACGGGGATGGATGATGCGGTTGCAATGATCCAGAATGCCATCACCGAAACAGGGAGCGCGCCCACCAAAGCAGTTCTAAAGCGTATGATTGACGAGTATGTTCAGGCTTTGCCATCCATCAGCGAGTTGGATACCCCTTGGCCGCTCGACTGGACGCCGGAAGAGTTGCCTAAAGCACAGCAGGTAACTCCATGCGAAACATGTCCACTGGCAGTCAAGGTTAGCGGAAACGGAACGAGATGTACCGATCCATTGTGTTACGACAGCCGTCGTGACGCTTGGATTGTGCGCCAGCGCACATTCCAAGTGGATGCAGAGCCACAAGGCAATCCAAGTGGCAACAGTGCTGAAAATGTGCGCCAGCGCACAATCCCGGCAGGTAACAACTCACAAGGCAACCCAAGTGGCAACGATGCTGAAAATGTGCGCCAGCGCACAATCCAAGCTGGCAACGACTCACATGACAACCCAAGTGGCGACAACCGTGATAATGTGCGCCAGCGCACAATCCATGCGGATGCGAACCCACACGGCCATCCAAGCGATGACAATCGTGAAAATGTGCGCCAGCGCACAATTCCGGCTGGCAACGACTCACACGGCAACCCAAGTGGCAACGATGCTGAAAATGTGCGCCAGCGCACAACCCAAGCTGGCAACGACTCACATGACAATCAAAGTAGTGACAACCGTGATAATGTGCGCCAGCGCACAATTCAAGCTGGCAACGACTCACATGGCAATCAAAGTAGTGACAACCGTGATAATGTGCGCCAGCGCACAATCCAAGCTGGTGCGAACCCTTATGACAATCCAAGCGATGACAATCATAGAATTGTGCGCTGGCGCACAATGCAGGCAGACAACGACTCACAAGGCAATCCAATCGATGATAACCGTGAAAATGTGCGCCAGCGCACAATGCAGACAGGCAACGGCCTACAAGGGGATCGCAGTGGCAACAGTGCTGAAAATGTGCGCCAGCGCACAATTGATGGTGTTGACCCGTCACAGAGTCTAGTCGAGTTAGTCAGTGCTTGGCTTGAAAAAGAAGAGCCGACGCTCTCTCGACGATATACATTGGCTCGGTCGCTCAAAGATGCCACCAGTGCGCAGCCACAGTGGAACTTGCTCAAAGCCTATTGTGGGGCCAATAATCTAGAGTGCCAGTTTGACCAATATATATTGTCAGCGTTACAGATGGTCGTTGGTGAGATTGCAGAATTGCTTGACGCATCAGCGGATGAAGAAAACGGCTTCTACTTGATGCCACCTGATGGTATGGGCATCCACACAATGGTTGCCATTCTTGTTGGGGGATTGTTAGCAAGCAAGGAATTGAGCGAGCATGAAGAAGATAGCCAGAATATCCAAGCTGTGCTGGACCAGTTGGAAATGGTTTAGGTCTAGACAATACCAATCTTGAATCAATGCAAGTCGAACGGCAAACGACGCGCGACAGATGAAGGAATCCACAGGGAATCCTATCCATGGTCCAATCAACGCACTCGCTTACCTCCGCAACATAGGCAAATAGACTGTCCACAACGGTGGCCCCCCATCCACTGTCCCCATATCCATTGGTATCCGTGTGCCGCCCGCAGTTACAATCTCCAAGATGTAGTGATAGTGAACACCGGGTTCAGCCGTTGTGTCCTCATAACGATAATCCCCGCCATTAGCGGTTCCAGCATGTTTGGCAACAATGAGCTGTTCATCGTTGGTCAGACGCACAGGCTCTGTGTCTATAAGTTCTGCACCCACTGGCTCTGCACCCACTGGCTCTGCGCCCACTAGCTCTGCGCCCACTGGCTCTTCACCCACCGGCGCATCCGGTTCGATGCGCAATATATGGAAACCAACAGCTTCGGTTTCATCTGCTGTAGACCACAACAATACCACCATGTTATTGCCATTGACCTCTTCGACCGTGACATCACGGTTACTCAACACCACATTGGTAGGGTTGTAGATACGCACGGTATCCGTAATCGTATGTGTAAAGACCTGTGCCGTGTTTACTGTCCAGTTGTTGGGCAATTCTGTTGTGTCGAACCTAGCGGTAAACTCAACGCCAACATCCCAGACATCATCGGGTGCAAAGTTCTGTCCAAAGCCATTGGGGGCGGCTTGCGTCAAGTCACTCCACACGATCTGACCGCTATTGGCATTGCTGTCCGATTCCGGTGTGGTGCGGACGCCAACATAGGTCAGATAGGTGGTGTTGTAGGTGTCGGTCAACGGCAGCGTGGTGATGGTCGCTGTGCCTGTGTTGGTGATGCGGATGGTGAATGTCACTGTTGCCCCCGGAAACACGGGGTCAGGCGTGTTGAGAATTTTCTCGACGGCAATGCTTGTCACCAACGGTGAATCATAGAAGCCAAAGTCAATGGTCAGGTTATCGACTGTGCCAACCGTGACAACGGTGCCGCTGCCATCATGACTCAGGTTGTTCTGTGCGTTTGGATCATTGTCGCTGGTGATGAGCGTCCCCGCTGGTGTTGTGCCTACTGGCGTGGCGACAGTCACCGTATAGACAACATTGGCTGGCACAGTGATGCTATAGTTGCCATTGCTGTCGGTGATATCGGTATACGGCGTACCATCACTGGCGGTTGCCGTGACCGTTGCGCTAGAGACTGTTGTGGTAATGCCTGTGGTGGCGTCACCATCGTTGTCATCCTCAATCCACACAAGGTTGCCGATTTGGACAAAGGTTAAGGGCATCACGCTGACATCGTTTGAGCGCACAGGCAGGAGAATGTCCGGTGTTCGTCCACCAAAGGTATTGCTGTAGAGATCGTTTTGCACATTGCCATCAGTGTCAATGGTCAACATCACTTGATGGGTATCACTGGGTCGAGTTTGGGTGAAGGCTGCGCGAACAGCGGTTGCCTGCCCAACGGATGCAGCCCAACTTGCAACGGTGTTATCAGGGTCACGGCTGACGGTGGCGGGGTCGGCGTTGGTGTAGGTAAGCGTCACAGCCCCTGTTGCATTCAGCAAAGTCGTCGTACCGTTAAAGTTGGACTCGGGTGTGCGGCCATCGCCCAAGTCACCACTGCTGGCTGGGGTTCCGCTAAAGCTGGTCTGTGCTTCGTTTTCGTCTGCCAGATGGGGCAGCACGTCAATCAGCACAAGATCGTCCAAGTTGACAATGCCCGTATTGGTGATGTCCAGTGTGAAGATCATCAGCCCATTGAGGTCGATGACCGAGCAGTCACCTTGTGGCAAAATCCCTGCACTTGGCGCGCCTGGTGCAACAAGACAATCACCGTTCAGGTCGGGGACATTCTTACGGACTTCGAGGGCATGGTAAGCAGCGGGCATGTAGGCAAAGGCGATGCTACTCGCACTGTAAAGTTCACCACCGTTGCTGGTGGCAGTGGCAATGGCTTCATTGGGCAGAGGTGCATTGGCGGTCGTCGATTCGGTACGCACAACGCGCACGGTAAACCCAAAGCTGTCACCCCAAGGGTCCATCCTCGTATCCAATGAACAATTGATTTCATTGTTACTTTCGCTACAAGATGTGCCTGCCGTGACAGGTACATGATTAAAACGCACAAACTCATAGTACGCAGGCAGTGTGTCCGTGATGGTGATGTTATTGAGCTGGTCGTCAAAAACGGGCGCACCTGTGACACTCACACCGACCGTGAAGGTCACAAGGTCCCCAACATCGACAATATCATTTAGCCCCCCTGTGTTGTGTTTTTCTAAGTGGAGCGAGGGGCCAGTGACCGCAATCGTGTCACGATGAACAAACCAATTTTTATTGCTACCCCCCGCAGACTGCTCTATCGGATCAACCTCTACCCCATTGGGTACGGTTGCGAGGTTGCACCAGCCAGCATCGGGAGTGAGAAAATTCCCCGACGCGCTGTCTGGAAAGTTGGCTTGACGATTCCCATCCGTCACAAAGTTGGAGATACACTCGTGAGAAGTCGGGGCCGTTGTGCCATCCCAATCCCCACGGGCACGCGCACCGTGGATGAAAATCTGACTGGCGTTAGGGGCTTCAAGGATGGTGTCTTTGACCCGCGCCTGTAGATAGAGGTTGAAGGAGAGTCCATACTGATCAAATGTCGATTGTGTATCAATGCCCGCATACCGCCAGTTACCCGCTTCATGCATGCGTAAACGGACCATCTCAATGCCTTCATAGCGACCGTCATTATCGGCGTCAAATTGGGCCAGGTTAGCGGTATCCGTGGTGGCTACCCATCCTTTGACATCCGCATGGCTATTGTCACAGCGTACCTGCCCGCGATCATAGTCCGTCCCCACCCCAGCGGCTGCGGTCGCCACTTCGACTACATAGTCTGGAAAATTCTTGTCGACCAAGATGACATCCGCCCCCTGGTTGGGATGACGGAAGCCCATATATCTAAATCCGATACCACCGATGACATGGGCCAGTCCATCCGATGCGCTGCCAGTTGTGCCCGATTTCGTCGGTAAATTTATCGCACGTGCATCGACTCGATTGACCGTAAATGATGTCGGAAAGTCGACGATGTCGAGGTACGTATTGTCAACATACAGACAGCCATGAACCGCGTGGAGCAGGTCAATATCTTTCCCCGAAGAAGCGCGCACCCCCAAAGCAAGAGTCACCAATTGGTTACGCGAAACGGTTCCATCATGAGTCCAAGCACCCGTCGCATTCACCCCGTTATAGCCAAGACCGCCTACGCTTTCGGCGCGATGGTCGAACCCGCGTTGCTCCAGCCCCAAACTTTCATCCTGTGCTGTAATGGCAACCCGTTCTTGATAGGGGCCGGGGTCAAAGCGCACAAAGTGTGAATAGCCACGGAGATAGCCCGATGGACCACCGACATTCACATCTTCATAGAATTGGGTCAGAGACAGATTATTGATGGTGGTGCTTTCAGTCAGCGTATCCACATCAATGGCACTGCTAACAGTGGATACCTGGTCGACAGGGCTGGGTGCGGCAATGGCTGTCGTCGTACCAGCAATGGCATTGTGTAGATAGCCATTGGTCGCACCACCGTTTAACAGTTCGGTTTCTGAAAGCCAAAAGGCCACTTGAGCAGCGATCAAGGCTCCTGAGTTATTTTTGGCATTATTCGCAGCCAGTGCTGGTGCAGCACTTAAGTCGTACCCGGAGATATCAATGCGTATGGTGGGGTAATTATTGGGTGTCGTCGCGGCATCCTCGACACACGTAATGGCTTCTGTGCCGTTGAAGGCTCCCGTCGTGGTATTGGTGGCATCGCCCAAGCCATTGACCCCATAAGGTAGGGCAACTCTTGATGCGGTTGTGCCATCCAAGAGTGCGGTGACATTCCCAGTGCCATCATAGCCACCACAGCCGCGAGCAGCGGGGTAATTGCTGTAGTCGCCAACGTCTGCCGTTGTAATCAGCGTAGCAGCGAGTCTATTGCTGTTCGTCGAGAGATAATATAGATGATCATATAGCGTGATATCGACGGTTGGTCCGAGTGGCTCACTTCCGCGTTTGTGGCCAGAATCCGTGGCGAGATAGATGGGCCAAACGAAGACACGCCCTACATTGCCAGTTGCATTCCTCGTGACATCCTCATACATCGTTGGGATACCCTTAACCCAATCTACACCGGGCGAAGCGGAAATCGTTGTGCTGACTTGGTTGGAGGTGACAGGCGTTGTCTGGTCTGTGTCGATGGTTGCAGTCAGGTTGATGACTTCACCATCAATCCCCGTCACCGCGTCATTGAGTTCGGCAATCGGAAATATCGTGCCAGCTGACCCTTGGCGCAGGTCGCCAATGACACATGTGAGTGTTTTGCCGTCGCCGCTGATGGTGCTGGTTGTCCTATCACAGCCAGCGGTCATCGGGTAGTCTGGGTCAACAATCCATTGAAGTCCTGGTACACTCAACCCGCCAACTGTGTCTGGCAGCACAGCCGAGATGACTACATTGGTGGCATCAACCTCGTTGACATTGTAGTCAATGCGGTATTGGATCGAATCAAAGGTGCGCACGACGTTGTTATTGGCATTGTCGTCCAGCCCAGGCGTGTGTTGACCATCGACATGGCCTGCAAAGGCGGCGTCTGTGGCAAAGGGTTCGGTGCCATCAGTACTGACCGAGAGTACTATCTCCGTATTTGGTGTACTCGCTTGTTGCAACTCCGGTGCGAACACCGCTGCCGCAGATATTTCTGCAACAGGTGCAGCTATTTTGACGCTAGGCGGCATTGTATTTGGCATGGCTTTGGCTACACTAGGCAAAGGCAGCATGTCGGTCAATTCAATTGCCGCCTGCTTTAGTGGTGTAGAGATGACGCTTGTTGCCACATCGTGAATCCACAACGACAGCGTGAACTGGATGGGCAGGACGGCGACTAAGCAGATTGAGATACCCAAACACCGCCACCAGACAGTCGATAGGACTTTGCTATCCTTGTTCTTTTGCTCATCTAATTTATTTTTCAATATGAATCCCTCACTTAAGTCTATGCTAGTACTCTGTTATCTAAATTGTGACAGATTGACCCGTTTACAAATCATTTCCTGAATATTTCCATCACAAATTGTGAGTAAAATAGGACCATATCCATCACGCTACATTCTGGATAACTTATTTTGTACTTTTCTCTATAATAAACTTAGTTAAGGATACTCTGCCTGCGTCACTGATACCGTCACTGGTAACGTCACTGGTAACGTCACTGGGACCGTCACTGAGGGTGTTATAGTTGCTGTTAAAGTCATTAATCTATCGAAATACATCATTTGTCATAGTGTGTATTCCAATGCCTCATTGGGTACGGTTGCTAGGTTACACCAGCCAGTGGCGGGGAGGTGTGCCTACTGATCTGGTATTTTATTTTGTGGAGTGGCCTAACTGAATTAGGTTCACTGATACCTAAGCAGTCGCAGCGCATTCACAACCACGACCAGTGTGCTGCCTTCATGCAGGACGACTGCGCCGCTTAGTTGGACCCAACCAAATACGGATGTCACAAGCAGTAATGCAATCACACCGAGTGAGACAGCCAAGTTTTGGCGAATGATCCGACGGCTGGCGCGGCTGAGTCCTACCGCAAAGGGGACAGTACTCACCGTTGTAAGATAGGCAGATACATATGCCACTGGGTGACTTGTGTTGTGTTTGTTGGATTGACTGAGCCTATGTCCATCAATGGATGCGTGTCGTCTGCTGTGATGAGTTGAATCTTGTAATGATAGTTGACGCCAGCAATGGCGGTTGTGTCTTCGTAGCGATAGGTGTCCCCATCCGCTGAACCCGAATAGGTTGCGATGATGATGTCCGCATCACTGGTGAGTTGTACTGGCTCTTGCAATGATGGGTCAAGACGAAGCACGTGAAAGCCAATGAGGTTGGTTTCGTCAACGGTCTCCCATTGGAGGGTGATACCCGTCTCCCCGACCACAATCTCACGGTTTATCAGGGTAATGCCTGTGGGGTTAAAGATGCGTACTGTGTCGGTGACGGTGTGTGTCATGATGTGTGCGGTGTTGATGGTTACGCTGTTGGGCAACGATGTTGTATCCGATTTCGTCTCAAACTCGACAACCACATCCCAACTATCACTTGGCCCAAAGTCCTGTCCAAAGCCATTGGGGGTGGCTTGGGTCAAATCGCTCCACACAATTTCTCCAGAATCTGCGTTACTGTCAGATTCTGGCGTGGTGCGCAGACCCACATAGGTCAAGTAGTCTGAACTATAGGTGTCTGTCAATGGCAGGCTTGTGATGGTTGTTGTACCTGTGTTGGTGATGCGGATGGTAAAGGTGATTGAAACGCTAGGGAGCACAGGGTCGGATGTGTTTAGTCTTTTCTCCACAGCAATTGAGGCCACAGGTGCTTCGTAGAAGCCAATGTCCAACGTATGGTTATTCTCACCAGCATCGCCCGTCGCAAAGGCAATCACGGCATTGCCACCACTCTCGCTGGCGTCGCTGTCCGCCAAATCTGTCTTATCATTGGTTGTGACACCCGTTGCATTGGGTGGGGCAATTGTATCCACCGAAGCGGGCAATGCGCCATCGCTGAGGCTGACCCGTATTTCATAGTTTGTCTCACTTTGAAGAGTCCCGCTGGTCATGTTGGTGGCACTCAATCCACCAAAGATGTAATACCCATTGATGTCGGTGGTCGCGGTTCCTACCTGTGTCCCACCATCGTCCATATCATGCAACATGACCGTCACGCCTTGAATCGCACTTTCGGCCGGGTCTTGCACCCCATCACCATCGCTATCGTGCCAGATGCGGTTGCCAATTTCCAGAGGCGTTACTGCACAGACAAGTTCAAGGTCGCCCAACCCATTGCTTTTCCCCGCCTCATCTAATGGGACTTCATTGGATGGCGAAGAGAAAAGTTCGTAACCACGCTGGTCGGTCAGCAAGGAGCGACCTGTTGTGTTGTCTAGGAAGAGTATGCCACCGCTATTGAGCCGCACAGGGTCCATCGCTGTGGTGGCAATGTCCGTCAATTGTGGACGGAGCGCAAGACCACCCTGCGCAACTTCCCGATGTTCTTCTAGTATCCCAAAAAATGCGCTTATGGCAAACTCGCCGGGATAAAATTCTTCAGTCCCAACAGCTTGTGTTCCACCATAGGGACCACCACTGAGTGAGGTATCGGTCGAATCAAAATGGTTGGCACAGTTTCCTTCACCTTCCCACTCCCACATATCTGTGGCTGCGTTCCAGCAGGCACGATTGAGATCACCACCAGAGATATAGTAATAGAGGGTTGCGACCGCTGTACTGGTATCGCCAGCCCCAAAGCCCAACTGGTCCCCTGTGCGGTCACGGAAGCCAAAAATCATCGATCCATCACGGTCAAATTCTAAATCCGTCAGCAAGGGGGTTGGATATGCGACACCCTGTCCCCCTGCGAAAAACTGCATATTGGCTGCGGGGATCCCTGCCAAGGTCGAAACCCAAGGATGCCACGTATTAGACGCCGATATCGCCATCCATGCGCGCCCGCGCGCGGTTGGCAATACGTGCGTAAAAACTTCCGTAAAACTGGCCGATGCCCCACTGATGGTTGCTCTTAAAACATGAACGCTGAGGTCGCCTGCGCCTGTAAAGACACCACCAACATAGAGGTTGCCATCATGAACTTCGAGGGCAAAAGGACGCCAATTTGGGTTGGCGATGTCGGTGGATGTCGCACCCCCGCCTGTACTGATTGCACCTAAATCGGTGACATTGCCATAGGTGGGACTGCCAACCGCGACGTCAACACGATAGAGGTGGCGGTCGAAGAGGTTGACCACGTAGAGCGTCTTCTCGTCTTCGGATAGATCAATGTCACCCAACCCCTCTTTCCCAGGCGAGTCAAAGAAGGCCGCATCGTGAAACCACTCCTCGCCGGGGTCCCCTGTGCCACGTGCTGTGCTGCCCGCGCTCAGTGTTGTCAACGTGGTCACAGCACTTGTCTGGCGGTGATAGGTGTAGATTGCGCCGGACCCGTCTGGCCCATAATCCGAATGACGTTTGGCAAATGCACCGATAAAATAGGTTTGCGTTGACCGTTGATAGGCAAGACCATAGACTGCACCTATTGACTGAACACCCGCTGTCCCAGCGTCTACGTCATCAAAATTAGATAAATGTTTGGTTGGGCTGGCATATCCTACGGAGAATACGGGATCCCCTCGGTTGGTTTGCGGCCATTCAACAAACAGCCCATACGAGCCGCCTTCGAAGGATACACGCAGGTCATCGTTGCCACCCAAAATATAACAGGACGTTGCCAGCAATGGTGACGTATCACAGTAATCAGCTGGGTTATGGACGGCGAGATTCGCTGTACAGGTGGCTGCATCGTAGAATTGCACCGTCGTACCATTGTTCGCCCCCTGCACACCGCTCTGCACCCAATTGGGCAAGCCACTAAACTCCAGCCGGATATTGGCGTCATCGCCTGTGCGCCCCATGAAGATGTCATCAAAGGTATAGGTCCCTGTGATGCTGACCGTGCTTGAGATGACAAAGCCTGCGTTGTCATAGGCACTGACGATCATGGGACCATGACGACCATCAAACGCAGACTCACCCGCGTCTTGGAACCCATCCGAATCATAATCGCGCCAGACAGTGCCACCTAGATCATCGGTTGCATCCACACAGGAGGTGGTTGCCGCAAATACAGATGGTGTGGGTGTATTGGATAGTCTGAAGATGGCGAGAGCCAGTCCCAGCATCAAGACAAATTTGCAGCATGTACTGCGCTGAATGTTGGAAAAATCATTATTTTGAATATTTTTAATCACATTTTCCTCTTTGCAGTTAATATAGCACTTTACCTTGTTTTTTCAGATTTACTCTTAGGCACTAACCAAGTATGTTAAAAAAGCTTGTCAGCCTGTCAGCACTTCAGCACACTGGCTGACAAGCTGACAAGCTGACAAGCTGACAAGCTGATTTTATACTTTCCTATCCGATTAAAAAGCTTGTCAGCACTTCAGCCTGTCAGCACTTCAGCACACTGGCTGACAAGCTGACTGGCTGACAAGCTTTTCCTATCCGATCAAAAACGCCCTATTTTCTAACGGTTGGCAAGAAAATCGAATAGCTGCCAGTGTCCGCTATCTCTGTACTTGGTGCGTTACTCACCTCGATGGACGCCCCTGCGGGGCCATAGGTGTTGATGGTTCCGTTGATTTCTGTTTCCAGCAGCCAATAGGTGTAGACCACACCAGGTACAGCACTGTTGTCCACAAAGGTATACTCGCCGCCAAAGACGCTGCTGCCGACAATCTCGACACCCTCGGTGACATGCGCTGCACTGTTTTCGTCAAACGACGTTGCCTCGCCCGTCGTGCGATAGAGGTCAAAGCCTGCTGTGTCGATTTCCGAACCTGTTACCCAGCGAACCAGTGTACCGCCACTCGGCAACTCGTTTGTGGTAAAGCTCAACAACTCAATTGCGGTTGGGTTGCCGACACCACCAATACGGAAGTCGGTTGGCTCGGTGTCCTCATTGTTGTCTGGATTGGTGTCCGGTGTGTCACTGTCAATGGTGACTGTGTTCTCGATGGTTGTCCCTTCCAGGCTTGGGTCGGTGTCTACATGGATAACAAACTCACCCGAATCACCTGCGGCCAAGAATGGAATCGTCCAGCGCAGGGTCAGCGGTTGTCCCAGTGTCCAAATCGGCGTGGGTAATCCAATGGCTGGATTTTCGCTGACCATCTCGTTGAAGAGAATACCCGCTGGCAGCGTATCTTCGATGACCACGTTGATCGCATCGGATGGTCCCGCGTTGGTGTAGACAAAGGTGTAGAAGAGCGAGTCGCCTGCATCCAGTGGATCTGGGTTGTCACGCTTTTCAATGCTGAGGTCTGCGCCAATGCCGATGTAGTGGCTGACATCCGTGTCGGTCACAGTCTCGCCCGACAGATTCTCGACAAAGCCTTCCACAGTCACTTCGTTGCGATATTGCCCCAGCGTCGCCGTACCTGTGACGACACAGGTGAAGGAATCACCAATTGCCAAGAAAGCGACTTTGGCTGGTGGACATGCACTTGTGATGTTGCCCTCTTGATCGTCAATCACTGTGATACTTTCGAGGTTGACATTACCGATGTTTGTGACGACGTATTCCCATGTCACAACCGCACCGATGGCAATCTCTAGCCCCGTTGGGGTGTCCGCATCTTCGCCATTGGTGGACTTCTCCACAACAATGCCACGCTGTTCGGGGACCAAGCCTGCATCCACATTGTCAATGTCTTCGCCCAATGCCAGTGGGAAAACACTGGTTGTACCGGATGAGTTGATGTCGCTGTCAACATCATCGTCGCCGCCAGCATCCTGTGGGCTGACAAAGAATCCTGGTGGAATCGAGACAACAACTTGGTAATCATCTGCTGGCAGGTTGTCAAAGATGTATTGACCGCCATTGCCAGTTGTGGTTGTTGCAACCAAGTTGCCATCGCCATCAAAGAGTGTGACAGTCACGTCGTCAATGCCAGGCTCGCCAGAATCTTGGATGCCATCGCCGTTGGTGTCACTCCACACCAAGTCGCCAATCGTACCCAATGTACCCAACCCTGCATCCACATTGTCAATATCTTCGCCAGATTGAACTGTGATAGGGTCGGTGCGGCCAGTGCTTGGGTTTGGATCGCTGTCAACATTGTCATCACCGCCAACATCCTGCGGACTTAGCACATAGTTGTTGGGTTCTTCAACTTCGATGATGTATGTACCTGGCAGGACTGGGAAGTTATAGTTGCCATTGGCATCGGTGGTTGTCGTCGCAATTTCATTGCCATTTTCATCCAACAGATTGACGACTACACCGGGGAAGCCTTGCTCGCCAGCATCCTGAATGCCATCATTGTTTTCATCCAGCCATACTGTGTCACCGATGCTGCCGGGGCGAATCAAGCCTGCATCCAGTGTGTCGTTGTCTGCGCCTGATGGAATCACTACGGAATCAGTCGAACCAAAGTCTGGACCAGAGTTGGGGTTGGCATCGCTGTCAACCGTGTCATCACCGCCCTCATCACGGTCGGTGAACTCATAGCCTACTGGTTTCTCAAAGACGACATAGTATTCGCCTGGATGCAAGTCGGTGAAGCCATACAGCCCATTGCTGTCGGTGTCATCGGTTGCGAGTGGCGTTGTGTTGCCGACCTCATAGAGCGTTGCTGTCACATCCGCAATGCCCGGTTCGCCCGCATCTTGGATGCCATCTGCGTTGAGGTCTTCCCACACAAGGTTGCCAATGCTGACATATCTGACGAGCCCCGCATCCACATCAATGTTGGTCTCAGAAAGACCGAGTATAATCACATCCGTCTCGCCTGTGGTTTGGTCTGCGTCGCTATCAGCCGCTTCATCCACACCCGCGTCCTTATCGGTAAAGGCATCGTAGCCACTTGGCAGCACAAAGCGTACTTTGTAGCTATCTGGAATCAAGCCCGTAAAGAGATACATGCCATTGGCGTCAGTCGTGGTGGTCTCCAACACGGTTCCGCTGGGTGTAAGCAATTGTACAGTTACATCCGGAACACCAGGTTCGCCAGCATCCTGAATGCCATCGCCATCCAAATCTTCCCACACCTTGTCACCCAATGTGGCCGGTTTGCTCTGCAAGAAGTCATAGAGTCCGGCGTCGATGTTGCCAAGTGTTTGCCCTGCGCCAACGTTGACAATATCGGTACGTCCACTGGTGGGGTTGGCATCGCTGTCGATGGTGTCATCGTTGCCCTCATCTTTGAGCGTGATATAGCTGTCTGGATTGGGGACGACAAACTCGATGCGGAAACCTTGGTCTGGGGTGACACCCGTGAACTGGTATGTGCCCGCTTCATCTGCTGGTGTGCCGGGGTTATCCGGTGCTGTGACTGTTGTGGCAATTTCGTTGCCGATGATGTCCAATAGACGGACTTGGATACCCGCAATGCCTGTATCAATGGCGTCTTGAAGACCATCCTGCAATTTGTCGTTGAAGACACGGCCACTGAAAATACCTGTTTCGTCATTGGTGATGTACCACCCATCGTCGTTGGCTGTGCCTGTGTTAAAGATGGTGGCCGAGCCTGTATTCATGGTCCCGTTTGGCGCATCGGCTGCATTGCGCATGATGGTACACATGGCACTACCTGCAACAGGAATCGTTGTGGGCAGGTTACATTCGTTGGTCAAGTTGCCATAAACGTTATCATTGAGCGTGCGCCATTCGATGGGCTGGTCGCCAGTATTGACGACTTCATAGCCAAAGTTGAGCGGTGCGCCTGTCGTGGTTTGGACGGCATCACCCAGTGTGTCTGCATCTTGATTTTCGATGCTGGCCTCAAAGGTAAACGAGCGTGTACCTTCGGGGATCAGCCCTGCATCCACTGCGATATCGTCGTCCGCTGCAATCGTCAACGTATTTGAGAGACCACTGGCATCGACATCACTATCCACATTGTCATTGATGCCAACATCCTGTGGGCTAAAGACCTTTCCAGCGGGTGCAACCACTTGGACGGTGTATGTACCCGGCTCGACATCATCAAATTCATAGAGTCCGATGGCGTTTGTATTCACGGAAGCGATCTCGCTGTCGTTGTCATCCAAGAGCTTGACCTCGACCCCTGCCAGACCATTATCGACGCCATCACGAATGCCATCTTCATCCTGATCATCAAAGACCAGACCGCTGATGACGCCCTTGGGGTCCAGCAAACAACGCAATATAGCGGTGTCGTTGTCATGCCCAACATAGAGATCTCTAGCAGGTGCATCATTGACACTCATGGACATCTGGTTGTTGGCATTGCCAAAGTCATCAAGAATGGCCTGCTGAATGCTGTTGTCATTGGTCAGGATGATGATGTCGCCACTATCACAGTCGTTGGGTAAACGGAATGAGAAGAGCGGAATCGGCACACCGTCGTTGGTGGTAATCTCTGGTGAATTTTGCAATGTCACTTGATAGAGGTCCTGCCCCTGCAAGTCAGATGCTTGGTTGCCTTGATTGTTCCATCCTCCAGGTGTCAACCGCGTCGCATCCCATTCGCCCGTGATGTCGGTAAACTTGCCCAAATTGGGTGTTTCTGGAATGACGGGTGCTGTGGTTGTCCCCTGGGGCAGCAAGAACGTGAACTGCCCTGTGGTCAGCGTGACATTGCTCGATGTAAAGTCAGGAATGGCAACGGCTGTAATCAGCAGCGGGTCGTTGGCATCCTGTGTAAAGCCATAGACAATCTCTGGCCGTGACAAGATGGGACAGGGGAGAAATGCCGATACATTGTCGTTGTCTGTGTAAAGGTCGGCAGCAGGTTCGTCGTCAACGCTGACTGACATCTGGTTGTTGACATTGCCAAAGACACCCACAATGGCCTGCTGGATATTCTCGTCATTGTTGAGGATGCGTACATTGCTCTCGTTTCCACAGTCAGCCGTCAACTCAAATGAGAAGAGAGGGATGGCTGTGCCTGCATTGGCAGCTACGCTGGGTGAGTTTTGCAATGTCACCTGATAGAGGTCATAGCCCGCCAAGTCCGCCGCGTTTTGCCCAATGCCATTCCACACTGATGGCGTCAGTTTCAATGCCTCCCAGACACCGTTGATGTTGGTGAAACTGCCCGCTGTTGGTGCATCTGGAATGGCTGGGGCCAGCCCCACGCCTTCTGGCACCAAAAAGGTAAATTGTGCTGTGGCAATGGTGACATTGTTTGACGTGAAATCTGGGTAGGCAACCGCTGTTAGATGTAAGGGGTTGTTGGCGTCTTGGGTGAAGCTATAGGTGATCCCTGACTGCCCCTGATTTTCGCCCTGATTTTCGTCCTGATTTTCGTCCTGATTTTCACCCTGATCTTGCCCCAAGAGCGGACACGTGAATGAGGCTGAAGCATTGTCATTGCCTGTATAGAGATCAGCGGCAGCACCATCATCGACACTTGCTGACATCTGGTTGTTGACATTGCCAAAAATCCCCACGATGGCCTGTTGAATCGCCTCATCGTTGGACAGGACGCGTACATTGCTGCTGCTACAATCGGCTGTTAGCTCGAATGAGAAGAGCGGAATCGCTGTGTTTGCGCTGGTGACGACGCTGGGTGAGTTTTGCAATGTCACCTGATAGAGGTCATAGCCCTCTAAGTCAGCCTCGTTCTGTCCAATGCCGTTCCACACCGATGGTGTCAGTTTGAGTGCTTCCCAAACACCGTTGATGTTGGTGAAACTGCCCGCTGTTGGCGCATCGGGAATCGCCGGGTCCAGCACAACACCCTCTGGCACAAGAAAGGTAAATTGCGCCGTTGCGATGGTCACATTATTCGAGGTGAAGTCTGGGTAGGCGACCGCTGTGAGCATGAGTGGGTTGTTGGCATCTTGGGTGAAGCCATAGGTGATTTGGTCCGTTTGATCAGCGGTCGCTGGTATCTCTGAGGTATCAGCCTGCACAAATGGCGTTGACCAAAGTGCGGTGATGGTTACGAGTATGGCGACAAGCGTGACGACAGGTAGTAAATATGTCCGTTGTCGCCCCCTGTGCTTACTGTACCCCCTGTGCTTACTGCACCCACTGTGTTGATTGAGGCGGCGTTGCCTCTGCATTTGTGGCCGTTCATGCGGATGATCAGCCTTTGCCCGTTGTTGGTGTTGCATACCGAATTCCTTCTTTTTGAGTGCAAACAAAGTAAAACCGATTCGATGTTTCTGAGCGCGTTGTTGTCTTACCAAGATGCGTGAGTGGCGGGGAGGCAGATTTGCGATTTGCCCCCCTCGCCTTAACTTATGGAAAAAATGGCTCTTTGTCGTCTAGTAGTGTGCAAGATTAGACCTTTGGGTCGTGTCCGTTGATGCTTTCGACATACCAAGGCGTCTCTGGACATCTCCCAAAGGTCTTACCCCACTAGCGCAAATTGCCGGAAAAACTCTGCAAACGACTTTACGAAATTTTCTAAAGTGCTGCGACAATTGTCGTGCTTGCATTTCTATTATAATGGATAAATATAGGTTTTATTCTTTCATTTAGCTGTCTAAAACAACTTTTTTATTTTTTATTAAAAATATTTGCAAGAGTATTCAAGACATAGATGTGATATGCAATGGTGTGATATGCATTCCGGTTAGGAACAGCAATTAAATAACTTAACCATTTGGATCAGACCCGCACGGGGCGCGCTAACTAAACGTATGTAAGACCCGCACGGGGCATGTTCACTGAACGTATGTAAGTTAAATAATCGCTATTCCTAAGACCCGCACGGGGTGTGTTTACTGAACGTGTGCCAGTGTATAGCAAACAAAAATGTATGCATTATTTTCGTAAAATCGAAATAAAACTATTCACTATTCACTGTTCACTATTCACTGTTCACTATTCACTATTCACTATTCACTATTCACTATTTCCGTAGTATAGGTAAGTATATGACCCATGTTGACAGCGCTTCACGAGGCACCCCCATATCCATCAACATGCGTGTGCCATCGGCTGTGACCATCTCCACGACATAGTGGTAATTGACGCCCTCCTCCGCGGTCGTGTCCGTATAGAGATAGTCTGAGCCGTTGGTTTTGCCTGCATAGTGTGCCAAAAGCAACTCCGCATCGCTGGTCAACCGGACTGGCTCACTGATTTCCCCGCTGGCAAATTTCTCCATGCGCAACACATGAAAGCCAATCATTTCCGTCTCGTTGACCGTTGACCACGAGAGTACAACGTTGTCGCCGTCCTGTGTCACGGTGCGGTTGACCAGCACGACGTTGGTTGGTGCATAGACGCGTATGGGGGCGCTGGTGGTCTGGGTCATGGCCTGTGCGGTATTGATCGTTTGTGTGCCGGGCAACAGCGATGTATCGGATGCCGCTACAAATTCCACCACGACCTCAAAGAAATCACCGAGACCCAAATCGCGCCCAAAGCCATTGGAACCTGCCTGCGTCAAGTCGCTCCACAGAATCTGCCCTGTATTGCCTGTGGTGTTGGATTCGGGTGATGTGCGGATGCCCACATAGGTCAGATAAGCAGTCGTATAGGTATCCGTCAATGGCAATGTCGTGATAGTAGCCGTGCCCGTATTGGTGATGCGAATGGTGAAGGTGACGGTCTGCCCTGGCAGTACAGGGTCTGGCGTGTTGAGTGTTTTGTCAATGGCAATGTTGGTCGTTTGTGCCACCAATGGACAGGCGATCATCGTTGCAGGTGCATGGTTATCGACATAGATATCCACCGACGGATCACTATCCACACTCATCGACATCTGATTATTGGCATTGCCAAAGCCTGTTAGGATAGCCTGCTGAATGGCTTCGTCGTTGTCCAGAATGCGCAAATCCGTGCCGCTACAGTCATTGGGGAGCGTGAACGAAAAGAGCGGGATTGACACCCATGCGGTTGCGGTCACTTCGGGTGATGTGCGTATTGACATCTGATAGAGGTCGTAGCCCTCTAGGTCAGATGCACTGTTCCCACCGCCTGCCCATGCGCTGGGCGTGAGTTTTGTCGTATCCCATTCCCCTGTGATGTCGGTGAACGCACCCGTTGCGGGCGCATCAGGAACTGCTGGGTCGGTGGTTGTGCCTTCGGGCAGCAGGACGGTAAACTGCGCCGTTGTCAAGGTTACATCGTTGGAGGTGAAATCAGGATAGGCGACGGCTGTAATCAGATAAGGGTTGTTCGGGTCCTGCACAAGACCATAGTGGATGCGTCGTTGTGTCAGCGGGCAGGGCAGGACGGCTGTTGTCGGATGATTGCCTGTATATATATCGACGGAAGCGGCATTATCCACGCTCATCGACATCTGGTTGTTGACATTGCCAAAAATGCCAGAGACAGCCTGTTGTATCGCTTCATCGTTGACCAACACACGCACATCTAAGGTCGTGCAGTCAGCGGTCAGTGCAAACGAGAAGAGCGGAATGGGGTCGCCCGTATTGGCCGTAATGCTCGGCGAATTTTGCAGCGTCACTTGATAAAGGTCATAGCCTTGCAGGTCGGCTCCATTCTGTCCAATGCCATCCCACAGCGTGGGCGTGAGCTTGAGAACGCTCCATGTGCCAGTGGTATTGGTAAATGTACCCGTCGTGGGTGCGTCGGGAATACCGGGAACGGTGTCCGTGCCTTCGGGCAGCAACATCGTGAACTGTGCCGTTGTCATGGTCACATTACCGGAGGTGAAGTTGGGGTAGGCGACGGCGGTGATGAGCAGTGGGTTTGCTGGGTCTTGGACAAGGCCGTAGGTAATTTCGTCGGTTTGGGCGTGGGCGTTTGTTGGCGTGAAGGCACTGACGAGCATGGTGAGACATGCTGCTAGAATGATGATTGAACTTTGTTTGATGACTCTTTTCATTTTTTCTTTCCTTTGATTCCTTTGACAAAGCAGAACGTTTGACTTATACTTTTTGTACAGGTTGCAGGTTGCAGGTTGTAAGTTGCACAGAAAGGACTTTATTTTTATGCCAAAATTAATTAACACCAGTGCGCAAACATTCCGTACTCTGATTGAGGGCAATTTTGTCTATGTTGACAAGACCCGCGACATCTACAATTTGGTCTATCCGCCGCAGGGCATCTACTTTATCTCGCGCCCTCGTCGCTTTGGGAAGAGCGTCATGATTTCCACCTTGGACGAACTCTTTCGCGGCAACCGCGAGCTGTTTAAGGGGCTATGGATTGACAGTGCCGATTATGACTGGCAATCGTATCCTGTGATTCGCTTTGACTTTAGTCTCAAAGGCGTCAGCACCGTCACAAAACTGGAGGAGGCACTGGACTCGTTTCTGAGAAAATCGGCCAAAGACTACGCTATTGAGCTAGAGGGGGTTGACTATCAGGAGCGTTTTACTGATTTGGTCCACCAGCTTGCGGCCAAACATGATGGCAAAGTTGTCTTGCTCATTGATGAATATGACAAGCCCATCACAGACAACCTACTCGATATGAATACGGCCATTGCCATTCGCAACACGCTGCGCAACTTCTATGGGATTATCAAAGGGTTGGATGCCTATTGGCGCTTTGTCTTCATTACAGGCATCAGCAAATTTAGCAAAGTTGGCATCTTTTCGATGATGAATAACCTAGAGGACATCACCATGCATCCGCTTTATGGCACAGCATTGGGTATCACCGAAGATGAATTGCGAGAACACCTCCATGAATATATCGACCGTTTTGCCGCCAAAGAGGGGCTAACGTTCGATGATTTGCTGGATAACATGCGTGGCATGTATGACGGCTTTCGTTTTTCAGCCAATCCGGAACGGGTCTATAATCCATTCTCGACCATGATGGCACTCAAACAGCAACGCTTTGCCAATTTCTGGTTTTCGACGGGAACCCCCACCTTTCTTATCAACCTTTTGCAAGAAGAAGATTACGACTTGCAAGAACTTGATGCCGTTGAAATTGATGACCTCACCATGAGTACCTATGAGATTGATAACCTTGAAATTAACCCACTTCTAGCGCAAACGGGCTACATCACTATCAAGGAAGAAATTGATGATGAAGATGACCTCTTTGAGTCATTTATCTACAGCTACCCCAACCAAGAGGTGCGACAAGCCTTTGTCACCTACCTGCTCAAAGCCTATAGTGGGCGTAAAAAGACGCTCAATAATAGCCATCTGCGTCGTCTGACCCGTGCGTTACGTACCCACAACCTGGCTGAATTTTTTGATACCCTCAATGTCTTCCTTGCGGCCATCGACTACAGCCTACACCTCAAGTATGAAAAATTTTATCAGGCCCTCTTCTACATGATCTTTGTCCTGCTTGGCACTCGTGTTGAGACCGAAATGAAAACCAACATCGGGCGTATTGATGCCGTGATTGAACTCAGTGACCGCATTTACATCTTTGAGTTCAAGGTTGATAATGACGCCCAAACCGCGCTTCAGCAGACGATGGACAAGCAGTATTACCAAAAATATCGACTGCGTGGCAAGGAAATCACATTGGTCGGCGCCAACTTTGATACCAACAAAAAAGGGCTGGTTGATTGGAAACAGGAGATAGTTGATAGTTAATAGTTAATAGTTGATAGTTGATAGTTGATAGTTGATAGTTAATAGTTCATTCTTCAACTCTTCAACTCTTCAACCCTTCAACCCTTCAACCCTTCAACTCTTCAACTCTTCAACTCTTCAACCCTTTACTATCTACCGCATCACAACTGGCAAATATACGCTACTATCGCCCGTCTCTCCGGTCGTAGGCACACCTGCATCACCACCGGTCGTTGTGTTCTCACCGCTATCCGCCACCATCGGCGATGAACAAATCTCGCTGGCATCGGTAGAATTACCACGATAGACATCAGCCGCAGGTGCATCGTCAATACTCATAGACATCTGGTTGTTGACGTTGCCAAAGAGTTCACGCACTTCCTGCTGAATCGTTTCGTCGTTGGCGAGGACACGCCCGCTGGTTTCCCCACACGACTCGGCCAAACGGAAGGAGAAGAGAGGGATGCGGCCACCGCTATTGGCGACGATTTCGGGTGAGTTTTGCAGTGTCACCTGATAGAGGTCAAAGCCTTCGAGGTCGTTGGCGTTTTCGCTGGCCGCAGACCACGCATCGGGCGTGAGTTTGAGGGCTTGCCAGATACCTGTGATATCGGTGAATGTGCCTGTCTCCGGTGCGACGGGTATCGTTGGCTCGGTGGCTGTTCCCGTTGGTAATAGGACTGTAAATTGGGCGGTGGCAATGGTTATGTTATCGGAGGTGAATTGGGGATAGGCAATGGCAGTGACGAGTTGCGGGTCAGCGGTGTCACGGACAAAGCCGTAGGTGATGTCCAAAGATTGGGCTTGGGTTTGATGTGGGATGAAACTCAGCGTGAGTATGAAAATAAATGTAGTTATATATTTGATTTGATTTAATTTATTCATTGCTTTTCCTTTTAATATTAACACAAATAAGTATTTTAATATTTTCAATGTGTCTTTCGTGTCTGCATCTTTCTGAATGCGGATATAGAAATACACAGATACGGACCTTATGTAAGGTATTGATGTTGCGACATGAGTTATTTATTGCCATTATGCAGGCAGCTATGACGTCTCTATAAGGCATCGGGTAAACACGTTTTTGTCTTAAGATTCCCGTTGATGATACGCTGCCTACGTCACTGGCTACGTCACTGGTAGCGTCACTGGTAGCGTCACTGAGAACGTTAAT